>NZ_JALKFY010000011.1:0-87966 GCF_023242985.1 Frankia sp. Mgl5
CTTCTTTTGGTGGGGGCTGTTTCTGGCTGTGGCCGGGAGCAGCCCCCACCTGTATTTCCGGACCTTTTCCCGGCCGACGGCCGATGCCGGAGCGACGGAGGCGGTTGCCTGAGGCAGCCCCGTCGGCCCGGCTGCCAGCCATGCAGGACACCCCCGCCGGTCTCGGTGACCAGGCCGCCGGCGAGTGCGCTCCGGCCGCTCGGCTCATCGGCTGGCGTCAGGCTTGTGAGAAGGAGCCCCAGGCGGAGGCTCCTGGAGCGTTCGGACCGGCGCCGGAACCCGGAACGTGGAGGGTTCAGGTCGTGTCGGAACGCCAGGTCACGGCGATCGGTCCTCCTGCTGTGTGACGGGTTCGACGCCCCTGTGTCGCCCGCACGTCCATGGTCTCGGTGGCCCCAGTTAAATGGACGTCCTACTATCGGAGTGCCAACGAGGGTCGTTGGTGTCCGCGTACCGTCCTCGGGAGCAAGCCACATGAGCGCAGCCACCGTGGTGGGCCAGCAGGCCCCCGCCCTGCACGTGCCCGTCTGGCCGGTGCGCGTCGTCACCGCGGCGTCGCTGTTCGACGGCCATGACGCGGCGATCAACATCATGCGCCGGATCCTGCAGGCCCAGGGAGCCGAGGTGATCCACCTCGGTCACGACCGGGGCGTCGACGAGATCGTGACGGCGGCGATCCAGGAGGACGCGCAGGCGGTCGCGATCTCGTCCTACCAGGGCGGTCACGTCGAGTACTTCACCTACCTGGTGGACCGGCTGCGGGAGCGGGGAGCCGGGCACATCGGCGTGTACGGCGGCGGTGGCGGGGTCATCGTGCCGGACGAGATCGCGCTACTGCACTCCCGCGGTGTCGCGAGGATCTTCTCCCCGGAGGATGGCCAGCGACTCGGCCTGCACCTGATGGTCAACAGCATCGTCCGCGACGGGGACGTCGATCTCGCGGCGCGCCCGCCGGCGGTCGAGGCGGTGCGGGCCGGCGACGAGTCCGCGCTGGCCCGGGCGATCACCGTGCTCGAGGACGGCCGGAACCCGGCCCTGGCCGCAGCGCTGCGCGAGGCGGCCGAGTGCGGACCGGCCGTGCCGGTGCTCGGCATCACCGGTACCGGCGGGTCCGGGAAGTCGTCGCTCACGGACGAGGTGCTGCGCCGTTTCCGTCTCGACCAGGGAGACGGCCTGCGCATCGCCGTCCTCGCGGTCGACCCGACCCGGCGGCGCGGCGGCGGTGCGCTGCTCGGCGACCGGATCAGGATGAACGCGCTGGGAGCCGGCTTCCTCGGCGGTGAGCCCGACGGCGGCGGTCCGGCGGACGGCGGTCCGGCGAAGGGCGGCCAGGGGAACGGTGCCCAGGAGAGTGGCGTCCACGGGAGCGGGGTCTTCTTCCGCTCGTTGGCCACCCGCGGCGCGGGGCGCGAGCTGCCCGAGCATCTCGCCGACATCATCGCGGCCTGCAAGGCCGCCGGGTACGACCTGATCATCGTGGAGACTCCGGGCATCGGCCAGGGCGACGCGGCGATCGTGCCCTTCTGCGACGTCTCGATGTACGTGATGACCCCCGAGTACGGGGCCGCGTCCCAACTCGAGAAGATCGACATGCTCGACTTCGCGGATGTCGTGGCGGTCAACAAGTTCGAGCGCCGCGGAGCGGAGGACGCGCGGCGCGACGTCGCGCGTCAGATGGTGCGCAACCGGGAGGACTTCAGCGCCTCCTGGGAGGAGATGCCGGTGTTCGGCACCTCGGCCGCGCGGTTCAGTGACGACGGGGTGACAGCGCTCTACCAGTTCCTGCGCGACCTGCTGCGCGAGCGCGGGCTGCGCGTGGTCCCGGGCCGGCTGCCGGCGGTGGACGTCCGTGTCTCCTCGGGGCTGACGACGGTGGTGCCGCCGGCGCGGGTTCGCTACCTCGCGGAGATCGCCGATGCGGTGCGCGGCTACCACGCGCACACCGAGGAGCTGTCCGAGCTCGCCCGCCGGCGCCAGCACCTGTCCACGGCGATCGGCGAGCTCGACGGCGCCCAGGCGGATCACGCCAGCTCGAATGGCGCCGGCGGTCCGGGTGGCGCGCTGGCGCGGCTGCGGAGCCTCCGGGACGCGGCTGACGCGGCGCTGGACGCGCGGACCCGCGAGCTGCTCGACGGCTGGCCCGCCCTGGTCGCCGAGCGGTCCGGCGAGGAGATGGTCTACACGGTGCGCGACCGGGAGATCCGCACCCCGCTGCGGCGCACGACGCTGTCGGGTACCGCCGTCCCCCGGGTGGCGGTGCCGCGGATCGACGACGACGCCCGCCTCGTGCGGTTCCTGCGGCGGGAGAACCTGCCGGGGCTCTTCCCGTTCACCGCGGGCGTGTTCCCGTACAAGCGGGCCGGTGAGGCGCCGGCGCGGATGTTCGCCGGCGAGGGCGACCCGTTCCGCACGAACCGGCGGTTCCACCTGCTCTCCGCCGACTCGCCGGCGACCCGGCTGAGTACCGCGTTCGACTCGGTCACGCTTTACGGGCGGGACCCGGGCCCCCGCCCGGACGTGTACGGAAAGGTCGGGACGTCCGGGGTCTCCGTGGCGACGCTGGACGACATGAAGGCGCTTTACGCGGGATTCGACCTGTGCTCGCCGACGACGAGCGTCTCGATGACGATCAACGGCCCGGCCCCGGCGATTCTGGCGATGTTCCTCAACACCGCGATCGACCAGCGGCTCGAGCTGTTCCGGACGGAGAACGGGCGCGAGCCGTCGGCGGCCGAGACGGCCGAGGTGGCAGCCTGGGCGCTGGCGAACGTGCGCGGCACCGTGCAGGCGGACATCCTCAAGGAGGACCAGGGCCAGAACACCTGCATCTTCTCGACGGAGTTCGCCCTGCGCTGCATGGCGGACGTGCAGGAATGGTTCATCGACCACCGCGTCCGAAACTTCTACTCGGTTTCGATCTCCGGCTACCACATCGCGGAGGCCGGGGCGAACCCGATCAGTCAGCTCGCGTTCACGCTCGCCAACGGGTTCACCTACGTCGAGGCCTACCTGGCGCGCGGAATGCGGATCGACGACTTCGCGCCCAACCTGTCGTTCTTCTTCTCCAACGGCATGGACGCCGAGTACAGCGTGATCGGCCGGGTGGCCCGGCGGATCTGGGCGGTCGCGATGCGCGAGCGCTACGGCGCGGCGGAGCGCTCCCAGAAGCTCAAGTACCACGTGCAGACCTCGGGTCGGTCGCTGCACGCGCGGGAGATGAACTTCAACGACATCCGGACGACCTTGCAGGCATTGTGCGCGATCTACGACAACTGCAACAGCCTGCACACCAACGCCTACGACGAGGCTGTGACGACGCCCACGGAGCAGTCCGTGCGGCGGGCGCTGGCCATCCAGATGATCATCGATCAGGAATGGGGGCTCGCCGGGAACGAGAACCCGCTGCAGGGCTCCTTCGTGATCGACGAGCTGACCGACCTCGTCGAGGAGGCGGTGCTGGTCGAGTTCGAGCGGATCTCCGAGCGGGGCGGTGTTCTCGGCGCGATGGAGACCGGTTACCAGCGCGGGCGCATCCAGGACGAGTCGATGCTCTACGAGCGGCGCAAGCACGACGGCTCCCTGCCGATCATCGGGGTGAACACCTTCATCGGGCCGGACGCCGACGACAAGGGAGCCGGTCCGCTGGAGCTCGCCCGGGCCACCGAGGAGGAGAAGCAGTCCCAGCTGCGGCGCCTGGCGGACTTCACCAGCCGTAACCGCGAGCCCGCCCAGCAGGCTCTCGAGCGGCTGCGGCAGGTAGCCGCGGCGGGCGGTAACACTTTCGAGGTGCTGATGGACGCCGTGCGGGTGTGTTCCCTGGGCCAGATCAGCGCGGCGTTCTTCGAGGTCGGCGGACAGTACAGGCGTAACATCTGAGGACGTGACCGCGGGCCGGTGCCGGTGCGCGGGCAGCGGCGCGTCGAGCGTGTGCACCCGCACCACCTGGTTCGTCGATCATCAGGCGATCACCAGATGTCGGTCGGACGTCGATCCGGGCGTCGGCGGGGATGCGCACCTGGGCGCGCTGTGTGGCCTTCATGTTGCCGGCATCGCCAACGTTGCCAGCATCGCCGTTCCCGGATGCAACGGTCGTACGCCGGAATGGCTATTGTTGATGGCTCTGCCGGCCCGACGATCCCGTCCTGGAGAATTGCACCCGTGTCACAGCCGAAACCGCTTCCGACCGACCCGATCGCGGAGGCGCACCGGCAGTGGACCGCCCACGGATGGGGGCCCGTCGCGGACGGCATGGCCGCCGTCACCTCGCTGATGCGCGCGCAGCAGATCCTGCTCGCCCGGGTCGACGAGGTCCTGCGGCCCCTCGATCTCACCTTCGCCCGCTACGAGCTGCTCATGCTCCTGCTGTTCAGCCGCAAGGGCTCGCTGCCGCTGAGCCGCATCGGGAGCCTGCTGCAGGTGCACCCGACCAGCGTCACCAGCGCCGTGGACAGGCTGGAGGCCCGCGGGCAGGTGCGCCGCCTGCCGCATCCGACGGATCGGCGCGCGATCCTCGCCGAGATCACCGAGGACGGGCGGGCGACGGCGCTCGCGGCCACCGAGAAGCTCAACGACACGGTGTTCGCCGACCCCGGGCTTCCTGACAGCGGTGTGCGGGACCTCGTCGAGCTGCTCACCGACCTGCGGCGCGGTGCCGGCGACTTCTGACCCGCCCGGACCCGGACCCGGGCCGGC
This sequence comes from Frankia sp. Mgl5, assembly GCF_023242985.1. Taxonomy (NCBI): domain Bacteria; kingdom Bacillati; phylum Actinomycetota; class Actinomycetes; order Frankiales; family Frankiaceae; genus Frankia; species Frankia sp. Mgl5. The sequence goes on from NZ_JALKFY010000011.1 coordinate 4,693, forward strand.
CGGTGCCCGGGCCCGGTGCGCGGCCGGGTTCGGGCGGTCGTCCCGAGGCCGGGTGGGGCGCCCGAGTGGCGGCTACCCTCTACAGACGTGACCTACCTCGACCACGCGGCGACCACGCCGATGCGCCCGGAGGCCGTCGCGGCGTTCACCGCCGTGTTGACGGACGCCGGGAACGCCTCATCGCTGCACGCCGGCGGTCGGCGCGCCCGCCGGATCGTCGAGGAGTCGAGGGAGTCCCTGGCCGAGGTGCTGGGCGCGCGGCCGTCCGACCTGATCTTCACCGCGGGCGGCACGGAGAGCGACAATCTGGCGATCAAGGGGCTGTACTGGTCGCGCCGCGCCGCCGACCCGCGCCGGCGCCGGATCCTGGTCAGCGCGGTGGAGCACCCGGCGGTGCTGGACACCGCGTCCTGGCTGGCCCGGCGGCAGGGGGCGGTGCTGGAGACGCTGCCGGTGGACGAGACCGGCCTGGTCGCCCCCGAGGTGCTGCGCGCCGCGGTGGAGTCCGACCCGGCCTCGGTCGCGCTCGTCTCGGTGATGTGGGCGAACAGCGAGGTGGGCACCATTCAGCCGGTCGCCGAGCTGGCCCGGGTCGCCCACGCTCGCGACATCCCGTTCCACACCGACGCCGTCCAGGCGTTCGGGCAGATCGAGACGTCGTTCGCCGCCAGCGAGGCGGACGCGCTGACGATCAGCGCGCACAAGATCGGCGGCCCGGTGGGGGTGGGCGCGCTGCTCGTGCGGCGCGGGGTCGAGGTGGAGCCGCTGGCGCACGGCGGCGGGCAGGAGCGCGACGTCCGCTCCGGGACGCTCAACACCCCGGGAGTGGCCGCCTTCGCCGCGGCGGCGGCCGCCGTCACCGCGGAGCTGCCCGCCGAGCGGGTCCGGCTGGCCTCGCTGCGCGACGACCTCGTGCGCCGGGTGCTGGCCGAGGTGCCCGGGGCGACGCTCAACGGTGCCGCCCCCGGCCCCGGCCGGCTGCCCGGAAACGCACACCTGACCTTCCCCGGCTGCGAGGGCGACTCGCTGCTGATGCTGCTCGACGCGCACGGGGTGGAATGCTCGACGGGCTCGGCCTGCTCGGCGGGAGTGGCGCGGCCCTCGCACGTGTTGTTGGCGATGGGCGCCGGTGAGGCCCACGCCCGTGGGTCGCTGCGGTTCTCGCTCGGGCACGGCTCGTCGGCGGCGGACGTCGACGCGCTGGTCGCCGTGATCGGTCCGGTGGTGGCGCGCGCCAGCCGCGCCGGTGAGCTCGCGGGTCTGAGCGCGGGGTGAGTCGATGAGCCGGCGGCGGGAGCGCCCGCCGAGCCGGCGGTGTGGACGAGGGGTGGGATCGTGAGCCGGATGAGGGTGCTCGCGGCCATGTCGGGCGGCGTCGACTCGGCGGTGGCCGCCGCCAGGGCCGTCGACGCCGGCCATGACGTGACCGGCGTCCACCTGGCGCTGTCGCGCTCGCCCGCCTCGGACCGGGTCGGTGCCCGTGGGTGCTGCACGCTCGAGGACGCCCGCGACGCCCGCCGTGCCGCCGACGTGCTCGGCATCCCCTTCTACGTCTGGGATCTCGCGGAGCGTTTCGAGACCGAGGTCATCGACGAGTTCGTCGCCGACTACTCGGCCGGGCGCACGCCCAACCCCTGCGTGCGCTGCAACGAGCGCATCAAGTTCGCCGCGGTGCTGGAGAAGGCGCTCGCGCTCGGCTTCGACGCGGTCGTCACCGGGCACCACGCCCGGCTGGACGAGGACGGCACGCTGCGCCGCTCGGTGGACCCGGCGAAGGACCAGTCGTACGTGCTCGGCACCCTGCGGCCCGAGCAGCTCGCCGCGGCCCGGTTCCCGCTCGGCGACTCGACGAAGGCGCAGGTCCGCGAGGAAGCCGCGCGCCGTGGCCTCGCCGTCGCCGACAAGCCGGACAGCCACGACATCTGTTTTGTGGCCTCCGGGGACACCGGCGCCTGGCTGCGCGAGCGCCTGGGGCCGCGCCCGGGGCCGGTCGTCGACGCGGAGACCGGCGAGACCCTCGGCGAGCACGACGGGGCGTACGCCTTCACGGTCGGGCAGCGCCGGGGGCTCGGGCTGGGACGTCCCGCGCCGGACGGCCGTCCGCGCTACGTGCTGGAGATCTCTCCGGCGACGTCGACGGTGACCGTCGGCCCGTCCAGCGCGCTGGACATGCGCAGCCTGGTCGCGGAGCGGATCGTCTGGCCCCATGACGGGCCGGTGTCGTGCACCGCGCAGGTCCGGGCGCACGGCGGGGTGGTCCCCGCGGTGGTGACGGTCCGGGGCGACGAGCTCGACGTGCGGCTGGCGGAGCCGGTGCGCGGCACCGCGGCGGGGCAGGCCGTGGTCTTCTACGACGGCGACCGGGTGCTCGGCGGCGGGCGCATCCGCTCCCTGGCAGCCTGAGGCACCGGGCCCGCCCGAAGCCCGGCCGCCCGCCTGGCCGGAGTGGCTCGTGTGGCCTTCGGCGCGCCTTCGGTGATACGCCGGGCGCGGTGGCCGCGTGCTGACGGGTCCTGCCAGCGAGTCATCCGAGGGGTGCCGCCGGCGGGTCGTTCCGACGGGTGATCCTGACGGGTGATCCTGGTGGGTGATTCTGACGGGCGATCCTGGTGGGTGTTGTTCGCCGGCCGTGGCCTGGGGTCGCGGCCGGAATCTAAGGAGTCGATGTGGTGATGACGTGGTCTGCCACCGAGCGGGGCGCGGGCCCGGAGCCGATCCGGGACGTGCCGGGGGAGGGTGTCTCACCGCTGGGCAGCGACGGGACCGCCGAGCGGGCGGGCATCCCCTGGCCGCCGGGGACGGCCTCCGGGGTCGGGTCGCTGCCGGATCTCGACCCGGTCGAGGCCGCACGGTACGTCCTGGGGGAGGTGCCGGACCTGCCGTTCCTGCCGGAGCTGCCGGGCCGCGGGGTCGGCGCCGACATCATCGGCCGTTCGTGCGCGCTGCTGGTGGACCTCCCGGTCGACTTCCAGCCGTCCGGGTGGCGGCTGGTGCCGCGGCCCGGCCTGGACCTGCGCCGGGCCCGTGACCTGCTCGCCCGGGATCTGGACGCGTTCACCGAGGCGGCCGCCGGCTACACCGGGCCGCTCAAGGTGTCGGCCGCGGGCCCCTGGACGCTGGCCGGCGGGGTCGAGCTGCCGCGCGGGCACAAGGCGCTCGCCGATCAGGGCGCGGCCCGGGACCTGGCCGAGGCGCTCGCCGAGGGGCTGGTCGCCCACCTGGCCGACCTGGGGCGACGGATTCCGGGTGCCCGGCTGCTCGTCCAGCTCGACGAGCCGTCGCTGCCGGCTATGCTCGCCGGCCACATCCGCACTCCCAGCGGGTTCTCCGTCCTGCCCGCCGTCGAGGAGGGGCCGGCGACCGAGCGGCTGGCCGGCGTGCTGTCCGCGGTGACCGGGGTGGCGTCGGTCGCCGCGTCCGGCGTGCACTGCTGCGCGCCGGACGTGCCGCTCGACCTGCTGCGGCGGGCCGGCGCGCGGTTCGTCGGCCTCGACGCGACCCTGCTCACCCGGGCGCAGGACGACGCGGTCGGCGAGGCGGTCGAGGCGGGCGTCGGCCTGATGTTCGGCCTGGTGCCGACGGACGGGGCCGGGAACCTGTCGGACCCCCGTCATACGGTCGCGGTGGCGGTCGACCTGTGGCGTCGGCTGGGGTTCGCTCCGGAACTACTCGGGGAGGTGGTGGCCGTGACACCGACGTGTGGTCTGGCCAATGCCAGGGTGGGTGACGCACGCGCCGCGCTGCGGCACTGCCGTGAGGCGGCGCGGGTCCTGGTGGAATCTCCACAGTGAGCGTGGACGAGCGTGGCCTGGCTGCCGACGAGCGTGGCCTGGCTGCCGACGAGCGTGGCCGGGCCGCCGAGCTGGCCCGCGAGCTGGAGGAACACGCCTACCGCTACTACGTGCTCGACAAGCCGACCGTCGCCGACGCCGAGTACGACGCGCTTATGCGCGAGCTGGAGGCGATCGAAAAGCGGCACCCCGAGCTGCGCACCCCGGACTCGCCGACCCAGAAGGTCGCCGGCTCCTACTCGACGCTGTTCACCCCGGTCGAGCACCTGGAACGGCTGCTGTCACTCGACAACGTCTTCACCGACGAGGAGTTCCACGCCTGGGCGGCGCGCGCCGCGCGGGAGCAGCCCGTCACGGCGTGGCTGTGCGAGCTGAAGATCGACGGGCTGGCGGTCGACCTCGTCTACGAGGGCGGCCGGCTCGTCCGCGCGGCCACCCGCGGCGACGGTCGCACGGGGGAGGACATCACGCCCAACGTGCGGACCCTGGCGAGCGTGCCGTCCCGGCTGCGCGGCCCGGCCGTGCCGGAGCTGCTCGAGGTGCGCGGCGAGGTGTTCTTCCCGACCGAGCGGTTCGCCGAGCTCAACGCGGCGCTGGTCGAGGCGGGGAAGGCGCCGTTCGCCAACCCGCGCAACGCCGCCGCCGGGTCGCTGCGCCAGAAGGACCCCCGGGTCACCGCCGGCCGTCCGCTCGACATGATCGTGCACGGCCTCGGCGCCCACCAGGGCTTCGACGTGGCGTCCCAGTCGGGCGCGTACGCGCGGCTCGCCGAGCTGGGGCTGCCGGTCTCCGCCCGTCACGAGGTGCTGGCCTCGGTGGAGGACGTGCTCGCCTTCGTCCGGCGCTGGGGCGAGCACCGCCACGACGTCGAGCACGAGATCGACGGGGTCGTCGTGAAGGTCGACGACTTCGGCCGGCAGCGTCGCCTCGGCGCCACCTCGAAGGCCCCCCGCTGGGCGGTCGCGTTCAAGTACCCGCCGGAGGAGGTCACCACCCGGCTGCGCGACATCCAGGTGAACGTCGGCCGCACCGGCCGGGTGACCCCGTTCGGGGTGCTCGAGCCGGTGAAGGTGGCGGGGTCGACGGTGGCGATGGCCACCCTCCACAACATCGATGAGGTGGGTCGCAAAGGCGTCCTGATCGGCGACACCGTGGTGCTGCGCAAGGCCGGCGACGTCATCCCCGAGATCGTCAGCCCGGTCGTCGACCTGCGTGACGGTTCCGAGCGCGCGTTCGTGATGCCCACGCACTGCCCGGAGTGCGGCACCGAGCTGGTCCGCCCCGAGGGCGAGGTCGACATCCGCTGCCCGAACACCGTCTCGTGCCCGGCACAGCTGCGGGAGTCGGTGTTCCACCTGGCGTCGCGCGGCGCGCTCGACATCGACGGGCTTGGTTACGAGACGGCGACGGTCCTGCTCGCGGAGGGCCGGATCCACGACATCGGCGACGTCTTCCACCTGGCCCCGGAGTCCTTCGAGGGGCTGCGCGGCTTCGCAGACAAGAAGATCGAGCAGATCCTGCGCGGCCTGGAGGCGGCTCGCGACCGCCCGCTGTGGCGGTTGCTGGTCGGGCTGTCGATCCGTCACGTCGGGCCGACGGCCGCCCGCGGGCTGGCCCGGGAGCTGCGTTCCCTCGACGCGATCGCGGCGGCGCCCGCCGAGCGGCTCGCGGCCGTCGACGGCGTCGGGCCGAAGATCGCCGATGCGGTGGTCGACTGGTTCGCCGACCCGCGGCACCGCGACATCGTCGCCCGGATCGCCTCGGGCGGAGTCCGTCTGGCCGACGAGGGCGCCGGCGAGGGCCCCGGCCCGCTGGACGGCGTCGTGGTGGTCATCACCGGCACCCTGGACGGCTGGAGCCGGGACACGGCGACCGAGGCGGTGCAGTCCCGCAGCGGCAAGGTGACGGGCTCGGTGAGCAAGAAGACGACGTTCGTCGTCGCCGGCGCCGATCCCGGGGCGTCGAAGTACGACAAGGCTCGCGCCCTGAAGATCCCGCTCCTGGACGAAGCCGGATTCGCCGTGCTTCTCCGTGACGGGGCGGATGCGGCGAGGGCACTCGCCGTGCTCGAGGAGGTCGACGGGTAACCTTCGCATCCTGGCAGCGAAAGGTTCATTACGGTGAGCACTCATATGTTCCGTCATGTTCTCGTCGGTGTGGCCGGGCGTCGGTGCGCCCGTCCCCGACGCGTCGAGGGATCGACGCGGGGCCGTTCCGGTCGCCGCTGATGCGCGCCCCGCGAGCCGGCGGCGTGCCGCCGGAGCCAGGGGCCGGGTGGGGGGCCGCGGTCGGCGCGGCGGGATGCCTGACGGCCGCGGTGGTCGCCGTCGCCGGGGCCTGGCGCGGTGCCTTCGACAACCTGGGCGCGGCCTTCGTGCTGATCGCCGGGCTCGCCCTTCTCGTCGGGTCGCAGCCGGTGCCCGCCGGTGGGGCCTGGCCGGGCGCCTTCGGGCCGGCCGGTCTGCCGGCGGGTGCGCTGGGTGCCCGGCGCCGAGCGGGCGGGCCGGGCGCCGGCGGCAGTGATCTCACGGTGACCTTCCTGTTCGCGCTCCTGCTCGGTTGGGGAACGCCGCCCGCGCTGGCGGCGCACCTGGTCGTCGGCGTCCTGCTGGAGCTCGTGCGGGGCGCGCGCCCGCGGTGGGTGATGGTGGTCGTCGGGCGCCGCTCGCTGGCGCTGTGCGCGGCGGGAGCCGTGGCGGCCGCGTACGGCCTCGGAGCCGATCTCGGGGCCGGGGATCTGCCCGAGGTCGCGCTCGCCGGCCTCGCGCTGTTCGCCGTCGACGACCTGCTCGGCCTGCCTACGCACCCGCGCGGGCCGGCGGCCGTCGGCGGCGCGGCCGGCCGTGGCGGGGGCGGTGCCCACGCCGGGTACCGGGCTCCCCTCACCGACCTGCGGCGCCGGGTGGCGGGCGGGGTGGCGACGCTGTCCCTCGCGCCGCTGGTGGTGGTAGCCGCGGCGCGAAGCGCCTGGCTGGTGCCGCTGCTGCTGCCGGCACTGCTGGTGGTGGCCCGGGTCGGTGAGGTCTCCCGGCAGAAGGAGCACGAGGCCCGCCACGACGGGCTCACCGGGCTGCCGAACCGGGCGGAGCTCGCCGAGCGCGCGGCCGCCAGCTTCCACGCGGCCGAGCGGACCGGCTGCCGGGTCGGCCTGCTGCTGCTCGACCTGGACCGGTTCAAGGAGGTCAACGACCGGCTGGGGCACGAGGTCGGCGACCGGCTGCTGGTCGTCGCCGCGGCCCGGCTCACCGCCGCGCTGCGCCCCGGTGACGTCGTCGCGCGGCTGGGCGGCGACGAGTTCGCCGTCCTGCTGCCCGCGCTGCCGGCCGGCGAGGCGGGCCGGACGGTGGCAGGGGAGGTGGCCGGGCGCGTCCGCGGCGTGCTGCGCGCCCCGTACGAGATCGACGGGCAGTTCTGCGACGTCGACGCGAGCGTCGGGGTCGCGCTCTACCCGGACCACGGCGGCGACCTTCCCGCGCTGTCGCGGTGCGCCGACCTCGCCATGTACACCGCGAAGGAGCACCGCCTCGGCGTCCAGGCCTACGGGCCGCGTGACGCCAGCCGTGCCCGGCTACGGGCCCGGACGGCCGCCGAGCTCGGCTACGCTTTCGAGCACGGGCAGCTCGAGGTGCACTACCAGCCGCAGGCGGAGATCGCCGACGGGCGGGTGCGGCGGGTCGAGGCGCTGCTGCGCTGGCGGCACCCCAGCCGGGGGCTGCTGCTGCCGGGAGTCTTCGTCCCGCTCGCCGAGTCCGCCGGCCTGATCCGCCCGATCACGTCATGGGTGATGGGCCGCGCGCTCGCGCAGGTCGCCCGGTGGAACGCGGCGGGGATCCCGGTGGCGGTCGCGCTGAACGCGTCCGCGCGTGACCTGCGCGACCCCGGCTTCGTCGGCTCGGTCGCGGCCGCGCTGGCCGAGACCGGCCTGCCGGCCGCGGCGCTGACCTTCGAGGTCACCGAGGGCGCCGTCACCGCGGACGGTGACGAGCCGGCCGGGGCGCTGCGCGACCTGGCGGACCTCGGCGTGCGGGTCAGCCTGGACGACTTCGGCACCGGCCGGGTCTCCCTCGACGCGCTGCGGCGCCTGCCGTTCGAGGAGATCAAGATCGACCGGACCGTGATCGGCCGGATGGCGGGCGCCGACCGCGACGCCGACTTCGTCCGCGCGGTCGTTCGGATGGCCGCGGACCTGGGGCTGCGGGTCGTCGCCGAGGGCGTGGAGACCCCCGTCGAATGGCGCCGGCTGGCCGGCTTCGGCGCGGACGCGGCCCAGGGGTGGCACGTGGCGCCCGCGCTGCCCGCGGTGCTGCTCACCCCGTGGCTCGCCGCTGCGTCGGCGGAAACGGCCGCGCCGCCGCGGCCGGCAGCCGCGGTCAGCGGCGCGCAGTCGTGCTCAGTGGCCGGGACCGGCCGTGCGGGCGAGGGTGGCGGCGATGCCGGCCAGGTGCGCGAGCCGGGCCACCTCGGAGGAGCGGAACGCGGGGCCTCCCGGCCGGCCGACCAGGACGGCCAGCCGTTCGTGCCCGACCGGGGCCGCGGCGAGCTCCATGTTGACCGCCTCCCAGCGGGCCGGGAACTCGCCGTCGTCCGGCACGACGCGCCGCGCCGCGCGCAGCGGCAGCCAGGGCAGCGGGAGGCGCACCCGCTCCGGAACGCCGAGGTCGTCGCCGCCCAGGCTCGGCGCGCCCACCGAGGCCTCCCGGATCCGGACGTCGCCCGGCCCCAGGTACTCGAGCAGCAGCGTCCAGTCGGCGTGGAAGACCCCGGCGACCAGGTCGGTCAGCACGGCCACGGCGTCGGCGGGGCGTTCGGCGAGCGCGTCGACGAGCTCGAGGTCCTCGCTGATCCCGGCGCCGTCGGCCTGGTAGGGCCGCAGCGACTCGACTGAGACCCCGGGTACGGAGTGGGCCGCGGTGAACAGCCGCTCGGCCAGGCCGCCCGGGGGCAGGAGCACGATCAGGTCGTCGACCGCCCCGGCCGGTGTGTGCTCCACCACGGTGAGGCTGACGATGTCGATGCCGGCGGCACCGAGTGCCGTGGCCACCGCTCCCAGCACACCGGGATGATCGGGAAGCAGGAGCCGGAGCAGGTACGACATGTGGTCGAGCATGCGCAAGGGGCGTGACGGAACGGTGGCCGCCGGGTCACGCCCGCGTGTCGCGCCGCCCTACCGACGCCCGCCGCGCCCATGCCGTGTCGCCAACCGCCACGGATGAGTCGGGGTGGGGTGGTGGGCCGTACGATGTGGGGAACGCCGACGTTGTGTTCGCCGGCATGTCACCGCCGGCAGCAACCGGCGCGGCAGTCGTCCGGCGCCCAGCCGGCCGGGCCGCGGTCAGGGTCGCCGGCAGCGGCCTGCCGCCGGTCGTGGCCACCACCGGGCCACCACCCGCACGACGGCGCGCGACGACCTGACCGATCTCGGGCCTGTGCCCACCGCCCACGAGGGGTCCACCGGAATGGCGATCACCCGGGACGAGGTAGCCAACCTCGCCCGCCTGTCGCGGATGTCCCTGTCCGACGCCGAGCTCGACGCGCTCGCGCCGCAGCTCGAGGCGATCCTCGGCGCCGTCGCGCGGGTCTCCGAGGTCGCGGCCGCGGACATCCCGCCGACCTCGCACGCCGTGCCGCTGACCAATGTCTTCCGCGCGGACGTGACCCGCCCGTCGCTGCCGGTCGCCGACGTCCTCGCCGGTGCGCCCGCCGCCGAGGAGGGCCGGTTCCGGGTGCCGCGCATTCTCGATCCGGACGAGTGAGGGGCACCAGGCCGCACATGACCGACGTTTCCAGCACCTCAACGCCTGCCGCCGCGGCTGCCGCCGGCGCGGGCGCCCTCCGCCGCACGGACGACGTCGTCCGGCTGACCGCCGCCGAGACGGCGGCCGCGATCGCCGCGGGCGAGCTGTCCGCGCAGGACGCGACCCTCGCCGCGCTCGACCGCATCGCCAAGGTCGACGAGGCCGTCCACGCCTTCCTGCATGTTGACGCCGAGGGCGCGCTCGCCGCCGCCCGCGCGATCGACGCCCGCCGCGCCGCCGGGGAGAAGCTCGGCCCGCTCGCCGGCGTCCCGCTCGCGCTCAAGGACGTGCTCACCGCGCGGGGCATGCCGACGACCTGCGGCAGCCGCATCCTGGAGGGCTGGCGCCCGCCGTACGACGCGACCGTGGTCTCCCGGTTGCGCGCCGCCGACGTGGTCATCCTCGGCAAGGTCAACATGGACGAGTTCGCGATGGGCTCGTCCACCGAGAACTCGGCGTACGGGCCGACCCGCAACCCGTGGGATCTCACCCGCATCCCCGGTGGCAGCAGCGGTGGCAGCGCGGCGGCGGTCGCCGCCTTCGAAGCGCCGTTGTCCATCGGCACCGACACCGGCGGGTCCATCCGCCAGCCGGCAGCGGTGTGCGGGCTGGTGGGGGTCAAGCCGACCTACGGCGGGGTGAGCCGCTACGGCCTGGTCGCGTTCTCCAGCTCGCTCGACCAGGCCGGGCCGCTGGCCCGCACCGTCGGCGACGCCGCCCTGCTGCACGCCGCGATCGCCGGGCACGACCCGATGGACAGCACCAGCGTCGACCTGCCGGTGCCGCCGGTGGTCGAGGCCGCCGCGCGCCGCGACATCCGCGGCCTGCGGGTGGGCGTGGTGCGCGAGCTCTCCGGTGAGGGCTACGACCCGGGTGTGCAGGCGGCGTTCGACGCGGCGGTCCAGGAGCTGGCCGGTCTCGGCGCCGAGGTCGTGGAGGTGAGCTGCCCGCACTTCACCTACGCGCTGGCGGCGTACTACCTGATCGCGCCGAGCGAGTGCTCGTCCAACCTGGCCCGGTTCGACGCGATGCGGTTCGGGCTGCGCGCCGGGGACGACGGCCGGGCCGGTGCCGAGGAGGTCATGAGCCACACCCGCGACGTCGGCTTCGGTGCCGAGGTCAAGCGGCGGGTCATGCTCGGCACGTACGCGCTGTCCTCGGGCTACTACGACGCCTACTACGGGCAGGCGCAGAAGGTCCGGACGCTGATCAGCCGCGACTTCGCCGCCGCCTACGAGAAGGCCGACGTGCTGGTCTCGCCGACCACGCCGACGCCGGCCTTCCCGCTCGGCGACAAGGTGGACGACCCGGTGTCGATGTACCTGTCGGACCTGTGCACGATCCCGTCCAACCTGGCGGGCGGGCCGGCGATGAGCCTGCCGGCCGGCCTGGTGGGCGGGCTGCCCGCCGGCATCCAGATCATGGCCCCGGCGTTCGCGGACGACCGGCTCTACCTGGTCGGCGGAGCGCTCGAGGCCGCGCTGGAGGCGCGCCGCGGACATCCGCTGCTGGACGAGGCACCCGCGCTCTAGCGCCGGCACTCGGCACCCGGAACACCGGGAAGCCGGTAGGGCGGGGAAGCCGGGGAAGGTCGGGAAAGTAAGGACGAGGAGGGACATGGTCGGGCTGCGCAGCGGCCGGCAGGACCGCGCACTGCTGATGGTCGTCTGGGGGCTCACGCTCCTGGTGCTCGTCCTCGGCGGCCTGACGCTGAGCCCGATCCTGCTGGTCTGGGGGATCATCGGGCTGCCCGCCGCGATCGCGCTGAGTTACGTCCACGTCCGTGACACCCGCTCCGCTCCGCGCCCGCCCGCCGCGGGTGAGGGAGACGGCGTCGACGGCATCGAAGAGGAGTCATCCCGGTGAGCACATCGGCTCCCGTCATCGCCACCCCGTCCTACGAGGACGCCACCGCCCGGTACGAGTCGGTGATCGGGCTGGAGACCCACGTCGAGCTCGGCACCGCGTCCAAGATGTTCTGCGGGTGCGCGACCGCCTTCGGTGCGGAGCCGAACACCCAGGTGTGCCCGGTCTGCCTGGGCCTGCCCGGCGCGCTGCCCGTGGTCAACGAGGCCGCGGTGCGTTTCGCGACGCTGATCGGGCTGGCGCTGAACTGTTCGATCGCGTCCTGGTGCCGGTTCGCCAGGAAGAACTACTTCTACCCGGACATGCCGAAGAACTTCCAGATCAGCCAGTACGACGAGCCACTGTGCTCGAACGGCTGGCTCGACGTCGAGGTCGAGGGCGAGATCCACCGGGTCGGGATCACCCGGGTGCACATGGAGGAGGACACCGGCAAGTCCCTGCACGTCGGCGGGGCGACCGGTCGGATCCACGGCGCGACCCACTCGCTGGTCGACTACAACCGTGCCGGCATCCCGCTGGTCGAGATCGTCACCGAGCCCGACATCCGCTCGCCGGAGGTCGCCCGCGCCTACGTCGACGAGCTGCGTGAGCTGTGCCGCGCGCTGGCCGTCTCGGACGTCCGGATGGACCAGGGCTCGCTGCGCTGCGACGCGAACGTCTCGCTGCGTCTGCGGCCCGCGCCCGGTGAGCCCGACGCGCCGTTCGGCACCCGGTCGGAGACGAAGAACCTGAACTCGCTGCGCTCGGTCGAGCGCGCGGTGCGGTTCGAGATCGTCCGGCAGGCCGCGCTGCTGGACGCGGGCGACCGGGTCGTGCAGGAGACCCGGCACTTCGACGAGGCCTCCGGGCGGACGTCGTCGGGCCGGTCCAAGGAGGAGGCGACCGACTACCGGTACTTCCCCGAGCCGGACCTGACGCCGCTCGCGCTCACGCACGAGTACATCGAGGCCGTTCGCGCGGTGGTGCCGGAGCTGCCGGCGCAGCGGCGCGTCCGGCTCATCGCCGAGCACGGGTACACGGTGCGCGACATCCAGGAGATGCGCAACGCCGGGGTGCTCGACCTGGTCGAGGCGACGGTGGCCGCCGGGGCCAGCCCGCCCGCGGCCCGCAAGTGGTGGCTCAACGAGCTCGCCCGGCGCGCGGCCGACGCCGGGGTCGAGCCGCGCGAGCTGGCGATCGGCCCGGCCGACGTGGCGCGCATCTGCGAGCTGGTCGCGAGCGGGCAGCTCACCGACGCGCTCGGGCGCAAGGTCGTCGACGGGGTGCTCGCGGGTGACGGCTCCGCCGACGAGGTCATCGCCACCCGTGGCCTGGCCGTGGTCTCCGATGACTCGGCGCTGCGCGACGCGGTCGACACGGCGATCGCCGGCGCGCCCGACATCGCCGAGAAGGTGCGCGGCGGCAAGGTGAACGCCGTCGGTCCGCTGGTCGGCGCGGTCATGAAGGCGATGCGCGGCCAGGCCGACGCCGCGGCCGTCCGCCGCCTGCTGCTGGAGCGCCTCGAGGCCTCCTGACACATCCGGGGCGGCGTCCGGGGCGGCGACGTGGGCCACATCACTGGTTCCGTTCTCGCTCCGGGCCCGGGCCGGCCGGTGTGCGACGATCGTCAGTGATGCAAGCGACCACGCCGGGCCGGCTGCCGGCGACCACACAGGGGCGGCTGCTCGCCACCAGCGACATCCACGTCCGCCATCCCGACAACCGGGCGATCGTCGAGGCGATGCGCCCGGGGCGACCCGACGACTGGCTGCTCGTCGTCGGCGACGTCGGGGAGCTCTACGAGGACGTCGAATGGGCGCTGCGGCTGCTCGCCGACCGCTTCGCGCAGGTCGTGTGGGTACCGGGCAACCACGAGCTGTGGACGCTGGGGCGGGACCAGACGTCGCTGCGCGGCGAGGCGCGCTACCGGCGCCTGGTCGACCTGTGCGCCGGGCTCGGCGTGCTCACCCCGGAGGACCCCTACCCGCTGTGGACGGGTCAGGGCGGCCCGGCCCGCATCGTGCCGATGTTCCTGCTCTACGACTACACGTTCCGGCCCGAGGGCACCTCGACCAAGCAGGAGGCGCTCGCCGCCGCCTACGAGGCCGGCATCGTGTGCTCGGACGAGTCGGTCCTCTTCCCCGACCCGTACCCGACCCGGGACGACTGGTGCCGGGCCCGGGTCGAGCTGACCCGGCGGCGGCTCGACGCGTGCCCGCGCGACGTCCCGCTCGTTCTCGTGAACCACTTCCCGCTGGTGCGGGAGCCGACCAGGATCCTGCGCTACCCGGTGTTCGCCCAGTGGTGCGGCACCGAGCTGACCGCGGACTGGCACACCCGCTACAACGTCGCCGCCGTGGTCTACGGGCACCTGCACATACCGCGGACGACCTGGTACGACGGGGTCCGGTTCGAGGAGGTCTCGGTCGGCTACCCGCGCGAATGGCGGGCCTGGCCGGCCCGCCGGCCGGTGCTGCGCCAGATCCTGCCGGCGCCGACGGGCGAACCGGTGCCCCCGTGGGGGGCGCCCCGGGACGAGTCCGCCGTGGCGGCGATCCGGTCCGGGCTGTCAGCGGATCGAACGAGTTAGACGACGAATTAGATAACGGATTAGGCCGGACGTCCGATCGGTCGCCGTGGTCCTCTGTGTTGCCACCATCGGTGCATCCGCGTGTCGGCTTGCCGACGAACGACGGCGCGTCGGATGCGGAGCGGGTTAGCCGTTCGTAGGGTGTGGCTCGGGCCGTGTGGTCCTGTCAGACGGTTCTCCGAGCGAGGGGGGAGGCGAGCCGTCGTGCCTCTCACTCCGACTGGGTTCAGCCCGTCCACGTCACGCCGCCGTGGCCGGGGCCGCGGCCGGCGCAACGCACTCATCGTCGCGCTCGTCGTGGTCCTGCTGGCGGTCGGTGGCGGGGTGGCCTACTGGCTGAAGTCCCGCTCCGACGCGCGCGAGGCGGACCGCCGGGTGGCCGCGGTCGCCCTCGCCTACCTGGACGCCTGGAAGACGCTGACGACCGCGCCGGCCGCCGAGGAACCGGCGGCGGGCGACCCCGCCGGCGGCGCCGCGGGCGCGACCGCACCCGCCTCGGGCGCGCCGGCCTCGGCCGCGCCGACAGCCTCGGCCGGGCAGGCACCGGCCGGGCAGGCACCGGCCGGGCAGGCACCGGCCGGGCAGGCCCGGGAACGGGCGGGCGCCGCCGTGACGGCCCTCAGCACCGAGGGCGACGTCGCGGTTGGTGCCCTCGTCGGGCTGATGGGTGACATGCGTGACCGGCTCTCGGTGACCGGGGCCGAGTTCGTCTCCGGTGAGCTGACCCGGCCGGGCTCGACCGCGACCGTCCCGTACACCGCGAAGCTGACGCTCGCCGGTTTCGCCGAGCCGCTGGCCTACGTGGGTGAGCTGGCCCTCGTCGACACCGGCGGCGGGCAGTGGAAGGTGCGGGCCCGGCCGTCCTCGGTGCACCCGTCCCTCAAGCCCGGCCTGCGCCTCGACCGCGCCGCGTCCACCGGCGAGCGCGGCGCCCTGCTCGACGTCAACGGGCGGCCGCTGGACGGCAGCCCCGAGCTCGCCGGGAACCTCGTCGGCCGGGTCGATCCGGCGTCCGGCCTGCAGCGGGTGTACGACGCCAGGCTGCGGCCGCAGGGCGGCTCGGTGGTGGTGCGCACCGACGGCAACGAGACCGTCGAGACCCTCAAGACCTACCCGAGCAGCAACGGCGAGGAGATCCGCACCACCATCAACCTGGACGTCCAGCGCGCGGGGGAGGCGGCGCTGGGGACCGCGTCGCGCCCCAACGGGGCCCTCGTCGCGATCGACACCCGTACCGGCGGGGTGCTGGCGGCGGTGAACCACCCGCTCAACGGCTACGGCCGGGCGGTGCGCGGCTCCTACCCGCCGGGCTCCACCTTCAAGATCGTGACGGCTACCGCGGCGCTGATGAGTGGCAAGGTCGCCGACACCATGATCGACTGTACGCAGACGGTGAGCGTCGGCGGGCGCGAGTTCCAGAACGCCGAGGCGGAGCAGTTCGGGGCCATCCCGCTGCGGACGGTCTTCGCCAAGAGCTGCAACACCGCCTTCATCCGGCTCGAGCAGTCGCTGCCCGACGACGCGCTCGAGCGGGCCGCGAAGCTCTACGGGTTCGACAGCTCCGAGCCGTTGCCGATCGCCAGCGTGGGCGGCTCGTTCCCGACCCCGCGCGACGCCGTCGAGTCGGCGTCCGCCTCGATCGGGCAGGGGCGGGTGGCCGCGTCGCCGCTGCAGATGGCGAGCGTCGCCGCGGCGGTGGCCAGCGGCACCTGGCACCAGCCGTTCGTCGTCGGAGAGTCCCCGCGCAGCAACCCCCTCCCGGCCGAGGCACTGGGGCCGCTGCGGGACTTCATGCGCGCGGTGGTCACCGAGGGGACCGCGGCCGGCGTCCCGATGCCCGGCGACGTCCACGGCAAGACGGGCACGGCCGAGTACGCCGACGGCAACCCGCCGCCCACGCACGGCTGGTTCGTCGCCTACCGCGGCGACGTCGCCGTCGCGGTGGTGATCGAGGACGGCGGGTTCGGCGCCGAGTCGGCCGCGCCGGTGGTGTCGGCGTTCTACACCGCCCTCGACGGCGGCCAGGTCGGCGGCCCGCCCGCCGCGGCCGGCTGATCGGTTCCCTGCCACTCCGCCGGCATCGACCGGACCACGATCACATGGCCGTCGCCGGCGGGGTGGCGCATGCTTGTCCGGCGTCCTGGCGGGCGGCGCGGCGACTGTCGTCGTGCTGTCGGTCGCGGTGTCGGTGTTGTGGTCTGTCTCTCCGGACGCGACGTGGTGCTTGACGCGGTGGCGGATGTCGGGGATGGTTGTCCGCATGCTGCTCGGCATTCTCGTACGTTCGGAGCGCGTGTAGTCGGACCAGACCGGTCTCCGACCACCCGCGCCGCCCCTCAGTGCCCATGGCACGAGGGGTTTTTTCGTGTCCGGCTCAGACCCCGGCCCCGCGTGACGCCGTTCCCGGACACGGGCACGGCGGCAACGCCGCGCACGGCGACCAACCGTCGCCGTCCGTGGACCCGTCCGTGAACGACGTCCCGTCCGCACCTCGCCGGCCCCGTCAAGGAAGACGACAGATGACCAGAGAGACCAGACAGATCACCGGAGCGCAGTCGCTCGTCCACTCGCTCGAGGCGGTCGGTGCCGACGTGGTCTTCGGCATTCCGGGCGGGGCGATCCTGCCCGCCTACGATCCGCTGTTCGACTCCACCCGGGTCCGGCACGTGCTCGTCCGGCACGAGCAGGGCGCCGGGCACGCCGCCGAGGGGTATGCCCAGGCCATCGGGCGTGTCGGGGTCTGCATGGCGACGTCCGGGCCGGGCGCGACGAACCTCGTGACACCGATCGCGGACGCCTACATGGACTCGGTGCCCATCGTCGCCATCACCGGGCAGGTGCCGAGCGCGGCCATCGGCACCGACGCCTTCCAGGAAGCCGACATCTGCGGCATCACGCTGCCGATCACCAAGCACAACTTCCTGGTGCAGTCGGCGGACGACATCCCGCGCACGATCGCCGAGGCGTTCCACATCGCCTCGACGGGGCGCCCGGGCCCGGTGCTGGTCGACCTGCCGAAGGACATCCTGCAGGCGGTCACGTCGGTCCTGCCGCACGAGGTGTGGCCGCCCACGCTCGACCTGCCCGGCTACCGCCCGGTCACCCGGCCGCACGCCAAGCAGGTCCGCGAGGCGGCCAAGATGATCAGTGCGGCGCGCCGGCCGGTGCTCTACGTGGGCGGTGGGGTGCTGAAGGCCCGTGCCGCCGCCGAGCTGCGGGTGCTCGCCGAGCTCACCGGCATCCCGGTGGTCACCACGCTGATGGCGCGCGGCGCGTTCCCCGACTCCCACCCGCAGCACCTGGGCATGCCCGGGATGCACGGCTCCGTCGCGGCGGTCACCGCGATGCAGAAGGCCGACCTGCTGATCACCCTGGGGGCCAGGTTCGACGACCGGGTCACCGGCAAGCTGTCGTCGTTCGCGCCCGGCGCGGCCGTCATCCACGCCGACATCGACCCGGCCGAGATCGGCAAGAACCGGATCGCCGACGTGCCGATCGTGGGCGACTGCCGGGAGGTCATCGTCGACCTGACCGCGGCACTGCGCACCGAGGAGCGCCCCGACCTCGAGGGCTGGTGGCGGTCGCTGGACAGGTGGCGCAAGACCTACCCGCTCGGCTACGACCAGCCCGCCGACGGCTCGCTCGCCCCGCAGCAGGTCATCGAGCGGATCGGCCGGATCGCCGGCCCGGAGACCGTTTTCGCGGCCGGGGTGGGGCAGCACCAGATGTGGGCCGCCCAGTTCATCTCCTACGAGCACCCCTACACCTGGCTGAACTCCGGCGGCGCCGGCACCATGGGCTACGCCGTGCCGGCCGCGATGGGCGCCAAGGTCGGCCGCCCGGAGGCCACCGTGTGGGCGATCGACGGCGACGGCTGCTTCCAGATGACCAACCAGGAGCTCGCCACCTGCGCCCTGGAGGGCATCCCGATCAAGGTCGCGGTCATCAACAACGGTTCGCTGGGCATGGTCCGGCAGTGGCAGACGCTCTTCTACGACAAGCGCTACTCGAACACCGACCTGGGCACCCACCCGGTGTCGGCGCGCACCGGGGTGACCCGGGTCCCCGACTTCGTGCGCCTCGCCGAGGCCCTGGGCTGCGTCGGCCTGCGCTGTGAGTCGCCCGCGGACGTGGACGCCACGATCGAGAAGGCGATGAGCATCGACGACGCCCCGGTCGTGGTCGACTTCGTGGTCCACCCCGACGCGATGGTGTGGCCGATGGTGGCCGCCGGCTCGAGCAACGACGAGATCCGCGTCGCCCGCGACATCGCCCCCGACTTCGACTACTCCGGCGACGCGGAGGTCAACCTGTGACCCGGCACACTCTCTCGGTGCTCGTCGAGAACAAGCCCGGCGTCCTGGCCCGGGTGTCCGGCCTGTTCTCCCGGCGCGGCTTCAACATCGAGTCGCTCGCCGTCGGGCCGACCGAGCACGCGGACGTCTCCCGGATGACGATCGTCGTCGCGGTGGAGGACCTGCCGCTGGAGCAGGTCACCAAGCAGCTCAACAAGCTGGTGAACGTGCTGAAGATCGTGGAGATGGACACGGCCGTCTCCGTGCAGCGCGAGCTGATGCTGGTCAAGGTGCGGGCCGACCTCTCGGTCCGCTCCCAGGTGCTCGAGACCGTGCAGCTCTTCCGGGCGAAGGTCGTCGACGTCGCCCCCGACGCGGTCACGATCGAGGCCACCGGTACCCGTGACAAGCTGGACGCGCTGATCCGCATGCTGGAGCCCTTCGGGATCCGCGAGCTGGTCCAGTCCGGCATGGTCGCGCTCGGCCGCGGGTCGCGGTCGATCACCGACCGCAGTCTGCGCGCCGTCGAGCGCTCGGCCTGACTCCCACCCCCACATTTCATTTCCCACTAGGAGAGATGCAGCAGCGATGGTCGAGATCTACTACGACGACGACGCCAACCTCGACAACCTGGCCGACCGCAAGGTCGCCGTGATCGGCTTCGGCAGCCAGGGGCACGCGCACGCGCTGAACCTGCGCGACAGCGGGGTCGACGTCCGCGTCGGGCTGCCGGAGACGAGCACCAGCCGGGCCAAGGCGCAGGAGCAGGGCCTGCGGGTGGTGACCCCGGCGGAGGCGTCCGCCGAGGCCGACATCATCATGATCCTCACGCCGGACACGACCCACCGCAAGATCTACGCCGAGTCGATCGCGCCGCACCTCACCCCCGGCAAGGCGCTGGCGTTCGGGCACGGGTTCAACATCCGGTACGGCCTCATCGAGCCGCCGGCCGGCGTCGACGTCTTCATGGTCGCCCCCAAGGGCCCGGGTCACCTCGTCCGCCGGGTGTTCGTCGAGGGCAAGGGCGTACCGGTGCTCGTCGCCGTCGAGGCCGACGCCACCGGCAAGGCGCTCGACATCGCGCTCGCCTACGCGAAGGGCATCGGCGGCACCCGGGCCGGCGCGCTGCGCACGACCTTCACCGAGGAGACCGAGACCGACCTGTTCGGCGAGCAGGCGGTGCTCTGCGGCGGCGCCAGCGCGCTGGTCCAGGCCGGCTTCGAGACGCTGGTCGAGGCGGGCTACACCCCCGAGGTCGCGTACTTCGAGTGCCTGCACGAGCTGAAGCTGATCGTCGACCTCATGTACGAGGGCGGCATCTCGCAGATGCGCTACTCCATCTCGGACACCGCCGAGTACGGCGACGTCACCCGCGGCCCGCGGGTGATCACCCCGGCGGTCAAGGCCGAGATGCGCAAGATCCTCGACGAGATCCAGGACGGGACGTTCGCCCGCGAGTGGGTCGCCGAGGACGACGCGGGCCGGGCCACCTTCACCAAGCTCGTCGAGGAGGGCAAGCAGCACCCGATCGAGCAGGTCGGTGGCAAGCTCCGCCCGATGATGTCCTGGATCGCGAAGGACTGAGGCGAGCCGGGCCGGGCGGCACGTGCTGCCCGGCCCGTCGACGTGTGCCCGCGCCCGCCGCAGGTGAGAGCGGGCACACCCGTCGCGGCGCCCGAACGTGCCGAGCTCCGTCTGTAGGCTGTACCCGCACCGAACCGCCCACCGATTCGACATCGTCGTCGTCCGCCCGGGCTGCGGCGCAGCGCGTCCACGCCGCTGCGTCCTCCTCAGCGGTGGCCGGCGACGAGCGTGCTAGGAGCAGACCGTGCCCGTCGTACTCGTCGCCGAGGAACTCTCACCGGCCGGGCTGGAGGTCCTGTCCGGGGACTTCGAGATCCGTCATGTGGACGGGGCCGACCGATCCGCCCTGCTACCGGCGCTGGCGGACGTCGACGCGGTCCTCATCCGCTCGGCAACGAAGATCGACGCCGAGGCGCTCGCGGCCGCCCCGCGGCTGAAGGTCGTGGCCCGCGCAGGGATCGGGCTCGACAATGTCGACGTCCCCGCCGCCACCAACCGCGGCGTCATGGTGGTGAACGCGCCGCAGTCGAACATCGTCAGTGCCGCCGAGCACGCCATCGCACTGCTGCTCGCGGTCGCCCGCCGGGTCCCGGCCG
Organism: Frankia sp. Mgl5; assembly: GCF_023242985.1. Taxonomy (NCBI): domain Bacteria; kingdom Bacillati; phylum Actinomycetota; class Actinomycetes; order Frankiales; family Frankiaceae; genus Frankia; species Frankia sp. Mgl5. Next base: position 25,189 of record NZ_JALKFY010000011.1, read on the forward strand.
CCCATGAGTCGCTCGTCGGCGGTGAGTGGAAGCGCTCGAAGTACGTCGGCGTGGAGCTGACGGAGAAGACCGCGGGCGTCGTCGGCCTCGGCCGCATCGGTGTCCTGGTCGCGCAGCGGCTGGCGGCCTTCGGCATGAAGGTCCTGGCCTACGACCCCTACGTCTCCGTCGCCCGCGCCTCGCAGCTCGGTGTGCGCCTGGTGGACCTCGACGAGCTGCTCACGTCCAGCGACGTCATCACGATCCACCTGCCGAAGACACCCGAGACGCTGGGGCTCATCGGGGCCGACGAGCTGGCCCGGGTGAAGCCGGGCGTGATCATCGTCAACGCGGCGCGCGGCGGCCTGGTCGACGAGGGCGCCCTGGCCGACGCGGTCCGGTCCGGCCGGGTCGGCGGTGTCGGGCTCGACGTGTACGTCAAGGAGCCGACCACCTCCTCGCCGCTGTTCGGGCTGGAGAACGTCGTCGTCACCCCGCACCTGGGCGCCTCGACGCAGGAGGCGCAGGACAAGGCCGGTCTGGCCGTGGCCCGTTCGGTGCGCCTCGCGCTCAGTGGCGAGTTCGTCCCGGACGCGGTGAACGTGCAGGCCGGCGGGGTCGTGGCCGAGGACGTGCGGCCCGGTCTGCCGCTGGCGGAGAAGCTGGGTCAGCTCTTCTCCGGGCTGGCCGCGGGCGTGGCCGCCGCGATCACCGTCGAGGTGCGCGGCGAGAGCGCCGCGCACGACGTGTCGGTGCTGCAGCTCGCCGTCCTCAAGGGTGTCTTCATCGACATCGTCGAGGAGCAGGTCACCTACGTGAACGCGCCGCTGATCGCCAAGGAGCGTGGCGTCGACGTGGCGCTGGAGACCTCCGAGGAGAGCCCGGACTACCGCAACCTCGTCACGGTGCGCGGCGTCCTGCCCGACGGGACGGCGGTGTCGGTCAGCGGGACGCTCGTCGGCTCCCGCCAGGTCGAGAAGATCACCGCGATCGACGGGTTCGAGGTCGACCTGCGTCCCGAGGACCACCTGGCGTTCTTCCGTTACGAGGATCGTCCCGGCATCGTCGGGGCTGTCGGCGCGCTGCTGGGCGAGGCCCACATCAACATCGCCAACGCTCAGGTCAGCCGGCTCAGCGCCGGTGGCGAGGCCCTCATGTCGCTGTCCCTGGACGACGCGGTGGCGCCCGACATCCTGGCCGAGATCGCCAAGATCATCGGTGCGTCGTACGCCCGCGCGGTGAGCATCTCCGCGAGCTGAGCGCGCACCGGCGCAGGTAGGGCGCCTGTACGGCGGGATTCTCCGTACTTGACCGGGGTCGTGACGACTCGGCCCGGTGTGGGTGATCTTTAGCGGGAAGCGGCGCTCTCACGCGCTTGCTCGCGTTACCGTGACAGGCATGGCGGCACGGCACCCGGATCCGTTCGAGGACCTTCGGCTCGACGAGCGCTTCGTCCGGTCGGCCCGGTTTCTCGAGCCATCGGCCCGCGAGCGGGCCGGTCAGGTTGCTCGGGCCCACGGGACACGGTGCCAGGTGGTGCCCGCGCCCCGTGGCCTGCAGGGATTCGTCCACCGGCTGTTCGTCGCGCCGCCACGCCCGGCGCCGCGGACGAGGCGGCTCACCCGGGTGCTGGCGGTTGTCACGCTCGCCGTCGGCATGATCAGCCTGACGGTCGTGGCGCTGCGCCAGACCGCGGGCCGCGGCACACCGGTGGCGACGGAACCGCTGCCGGTCTCGCAGGTCAGCACCCCCGTCGGCGGGCCGGCGTCGGCGAGCAGCGTGGGTGAGTTCGCCGACGGCGCCGCGGCCACCGGCGGTGGGAGCGGGGGCGGGGGTGGTGTCGGGTTCTCGGCCAGCTCGGTTCCGCTCACCGTCGACCCCGCGGTCGGGGTGCCGGGGGGCTTCGACCTGGCGCCCGGGCTGTTCGCCGCGATCCGCAAGGGTGACTGCATGGCCTGGTCGGCCCGGTCCGTGTCTCCGGTCACGCCGGTCCGCGTCGACTGTGCGGCCCCGCACGTCGACGAGGTCACGAAGATCGTCGATCTCGGCGGCCGCTTCGCCGACTGGCCCGGCGTCGAGGTCCTGCGCACCACGGCGCGGGACGTCTGCGCCGGGTCGATGCGCGAGTACGTCGGCGCCCTCGACGTGGCCCCGCACCAGGTCGTCGGGTCGGTGCGGCCGGACGAGGCGAGCTGGGAGCGGGGGGTGCGAGCCGTGGTCTGCACCATCCGCTCGGATGATCTCGCCGCGCGCTCGGGGCGGTTCGTGGTGGCTGGCGCCGTCCGGAGCTGACCGCTGGGCCGGCGGGTGGGCTGGGCGATCCGGTAAACTGCCACCGTGATGCGTGCGCTGCTTCTTCTTAGGTGCCGCGGCGGGGCCTGATCCGATCCGGCTGATCCGAGCCGGACAGATGGCTGGCTTCCCCGCCGCGGAGTTCTCGTGCGTCAGCGCCGGGTCCCGCTCGGCGGGGGGATAACCGCCGGCTCTTCCGAGGAAGCAGGAGCAGTGATCACACCGCAGCAACCGTCCGGCATGCCCATTGAGAAGTACCGCCCGTTCCCGGCGGTCGCGCTGCCGGACCGCACCTGGCCCAACGCCACGATCACCGAGGCCCCGCGCTGGTGCAGCGTCGACCTGCGGGACGGCAACCAGGCCCTGATCGACCCCATGACGCCGTCGCGCAAGATGCAGCTGTTCGAGCTGCTGGTCGCGATGGGCTACAAGGAGATCGAGGTCGGCTTCCCGGCGGCGAGCCAGACCGACTTCGACTTCGTCCGTCAGCTGATCGAGGATGACCTGATCCCCGACGACGTGACGATCCAGGTGCTGACCCAGGCCCGCGAGGAGCTGATCGAGCGCACCGTCACCTCGCTGGTCGGCTCCCGCCGCGCCCTGATCCACCTGTACAACTCGACGTCCACCCTGCAGCGCCGGGTCGTGTTCGGCCTGGACCGGGCCGGCGTCACCGACATCGCGGTGCAGGGCGCCCGCTGGTGCGCCCAGTACGCGGAGAAGTTGCTGGAGGGGACGGACGTCCGCTGGCAGTACAGCCCCGAGTCGTTCACCGGGACCGAGCTGGAGTACGCGCTCGAGGTCTGCGAGGCGGTGATGGACGTCTGGGCGCCCACCCCGGACAACCCCGTCGTGCTGAACCTGCCCGCCACGGTCGAGATGTCGACGCCGAACGTGTACGCCGACCAGATCGAGTGGATGAGCCGCAACCTGAGCCGCCGGGACTCGGTCGTGCTGTCGCTGCACCCGCACAACGACCGGGGCTGCGCGGTCGCCGCGGCGGAGCTGGGCGTCATGGCCGGCGCCGACCGGGTGGAGGGCTGCCTGTTCGGCAACGGCGAGCGTACCGGCAACGTCTGCCTGGTCACCCTGGGGATGAACCTGTTCTCCCAGGGCATCGATCCGATGATCGACCTCTCCGACATCGACGGCGTGCGCCGCACCGTGGAGTACTGCAACCAGCTGCCCGTGCACCCGCGCCACCCCTACGGCGGCGACCTCGTCTACACGGCCTTCTCCGGCTCCCACCAGGACGCCATCAAGAAGGGCTTCGAGGCGATGGAGCGGACCGGCCAGACGCTGTGGGAGGTCCCCTACCTGCCGATCGACCCGAAGGACGTCGGCCGCTCGTACGAGGCCGTCATCCGGGTGAACAGCCAGTCGGGCAAGGGTGGCGTGGCGTACCTGATGAAGTCGGAGTACGCGCTGGACCTGCCCCGCCGGCTGCAGATCGAGTTCTCGGGCGTGGTCCAGAAGCACACCGACGACGCCGGTGGCGAGGTCACGGCCGGCCAGCTCTGGGAGATCTTCACCCGGGAGTACCGGCCGGAGGGCGGGGACCCGGCGGCATCGCTGGAACTGCTCGGATCACGGACGACCGCGGCGAGCGGCGCACGGGACGAGGTGACCGTCTCGGTACGCCTGGACGGCACGGAGACGGTCATCACGGGCAGCGGCAACGGCCCGATCGACGCGTTCGTGGCCGCGCTGTCCGAACGGGGTGTGCCGGTGCGCGTCCTCGACTACAACGAGCACGCGCTGGGTTCGGGCGCGGACGCCCGTGCCGCGGCCTACCTGGAGGTCGCGGTGGGGGAGACGGTGCTGTGGGGGGTCGGGATCGACCCCAACATCGTCACCGCCTCGCTGCGCGCGGTCGTCAGCGCCGTGAACCGGGCGTCCCGGGAGAGCTGAGTATCCGGCCGGTGCGGGTGGGCGGGCGGGATGCCGTGCCGTCGTCCGCACCGGCCACGACCTGCGCCGCGGCCAGTGCCGTGATCAGTCGTTGAGGGAGGCCGGCTCGGCGTTCCTGATGCCCTGCCGGACCTGGTCGACCAGCTCGGCGGGAACGTCGGCCATCGAGTGGTCGACCCGGGCGTGGGTGTTGACCGCGCCGAGGAGCTCGTCCTCGGTGCCGGCGACGAACCGGGCCTCGCAGCCGGGGATGATCGCCCCGCAGTAGAACTCCTTCATGGCGGGCGGCCGCGCGATGCTCACCTCGCGCACCCGCGCGCCCGGGTCTCCGGCGGGGCGCGGGCCCATCAGCGCCTGCGCCGTCCAGAATCGGTTCCGCCTCATGCGGCCGACAGATCCGCTAGACGCAGCATCAGGCGCTCCATCCGTACCAGGCCGAGAGGCCGTCCCATCTCGGTCACGATTATCACCGGGTCGAACCGGCAACCGGCGGGCCGGGTCATCGCCCGGCGGGCGACCTCCGTGACGGGCTCGTCCGGGAGCGCGAACAGCGACGTGGGAATCCGCTGCGGCTCCCGCCCACCCGCGCCGCCGGCCAGCCGCACGGCGACCGGCCGGCATCGGTTGCTGACGATGATGGCAGTCCCGCCACCGGAACCGTCGCCCCTGAGCGTTTCGTGTTCTTCGGCGTGTTCCTCGGGACGTCCGCCCGGGGACGGCGAGCCGGCGTCGTCGCCCGGTGCGGGCGAGTGCACGCAGGGCGGGCAGCCCGGGACCTGGCCGCAGCGCCCGTAGTCGCCGGTCGAGATCCGGACCGGCTCCATCAGGCTCACGATGCGCGAGGAACGGTCGGAGCGCGCGGAGAGCAGCCTGATCCGCCTGGCCACGGCCGGGTCGAGCTCCTGCCAGCGGGCGGACGGCCGTCCGAGCAGGAAACCCTGCCCGAGGGGGACGCCGAGGGCGACCAGCATGGTCAGCTCCTGGACGCGCTCCACACCCTCGGCGATGACCCAGCCGTTGAGGCGGCTGGCGAACCCGCCGACCAGCTCGGTGAGTGCGATCTTCACCTGGTCGTCGTCGATGTTCGAGACCAGTGACGCGTCGAGTTTCACGAAATCGGGCCGGATGTGGGTGAGCTGGCGCAGGCCGGCATATCCCGAACCGACATCGTCCATGGCGAGGAACGCGCCGTGGTCCCGCAGCTCCTGCGAGGTCGCCGTCAGACCGGTCGCGCGCTCGATGTCGACGGCCTCGTTCAGCTCGAGAACGATGCGGGAGAGATCGGCGCCCCGCCAGGCCGCCTCGACCTCGGGGGAGGAAAGAAGATGCGGTAACACGTTGACGGCGAGAAAACAACGGTCGGGAAGATGGTCGCGGGCGGCGAGCGCCCGGCGCAGGACCCGGGCCTCGAGCTCGGCCGCGCAGCCGCGGCGGTCCGCCTCGCCGAACACGAGATGGGGCGCGTTGCGTGGGTCCGGGCCGAAGCGTGCCAGGGCCTCGTAGCCGGCCGTGACGCCGCGGCGCAGGTCCACGATTGGCTGGAAGACAAGGGACGGCGCGTCGGGGTCGGCCAGGATGCCGTCGAGATCCGGCCGCGTGGGCAGGCCGGGAACCTGGCGGCGTCCGTCCGCGGGGCGGGCTCCGCCCGCCTCGTCCACCTGACCCTGACCGGCGGGTTCGCGCGCCCCCGGTGGACCGGCCTCGGCCGGGCGCCTGATGGTCGACTGTTGAGGAACCATGCGCCGTGCACCCCCTCGTGTCGCCGCACGCCGCATCGTCGATGTTGTTGATTTCTTATCACTTTTTCAACGCTCTGGGCACGGTTGGTGGCGTGAGTTGTGGTGCCGTTCGAGTGCGTGGTCCGAATTTTGTCTGCTGCGCATTTATCGTGGCCAGGGCGATTGTGGTCTGGTTGATGTGGCGGCGTCTTTGTCTGCTGCCGCTTACGTCAACGCGCGATGTGTCCTCGTATGTCGTCTCCTGGTTCAGTGGAATGACGACCGGCGACGGCCGGGGTGGCGCGATCCGTCGCCGGTGACCCGGGGGCCGCCCCGGGCTGCCTCGGGGCAGCCCGCGGGCTGTTCCCCGGCGGGCGCGACCGGGCGCCCGTCCGGCCTGGTCGCGCCCGGGGCGGGCGCGCCGGACGTCCACGCCGGGCGGACTAAAGTCGAGCCCCATGAGGCTTGCGGTCATTGGTGGCGACGGAATCGGCCCGGAAGTGGTCGCGGAGGGGCTGCGCGTGCTACGTGCCGTGCATCCCAAAGTGGAGACCACCGACTACGACCTGGGCGCGCGGCGCTGGCACGAGACCGGCGAGACCCTGCCCGACAGCGTCCTGGCGGAGCTGCGCGGGCACGACGCGATCCTGCTCGGAGCCGTCGGCGACCCCGGGGTGCCCAGCGGCGTCCTGGAACGCGGGCTGCTGCTGCGGCTGCGGTTCGAGCTGGACCACCACGTCAACCTCCGGCCGGTCCGGCTGTACCCCGGAGTGACCTCACCGCTCGCCGGTGACCCCGCCATCGACATGATCGTGGTGCGGGAGGGGACGGAGGGCCCCTACGCCGGCGCCGGCGGCACGCTGCGGCGCGGGACGCCACAGGAGGTGGCGACCGAGGAGAGCCTGAACACGCGCTTCGGGGTCGAGCGGGTCGTGCGTGACGCCTTCGCGCGGGCGAGCCGGCGCCCCCGCGCCCACCTCACCCTGGTGCACAAGACCAACGTGCTCACCAAGGCGGGCGACCTGTGGGCCCGCACGGCCGCCGAGGTCGGCGCGGAGTTCCCCGGCGTCAGCGTCGACTACCAGCACGTGGACGCCGCCTCGATGTTCTTCGTGACCAACCCGGCCCGGTTCGACGTGGTGGTCACCGACAACATGTTCGGCGACATCCTGACCGACATCGGCGCCGCGATCACCGGCGGCATCGGGCTCGCCGCCAGCGGGAACCTCGACCCCTCGGGCGCGAACCCGAGCATGTTCGAGCCGGTCCACGGCAGCGCTCCCGACATCGCCGGCCAGGGGCTGGCGGACCCGACCGCGACGGTCGCCTCGGTCGCGATGCTGCTGGACCACCTCGGCCACGCCGACGAGGCGGCCCGGGTGGAGGGCGCGGTGGCCGCGTCGCTGGCCGCCCGCGCCGCGGCCGGCGGTGCCCGCCGCTCCACCCGCGAGATCGGCGACGACCTGGCCGCCCGCGCCGCGGGCTGAGTCGGGCCCCACCCCGACCGGCCGCGCGAGCGGGAACGACCGCGCGGCCGGCGAGCCGGGGGAGAGCCCGGTGTGTCCCCGCCGATTCGTCGTTCGTTTTCCGTCCGGTCATCCGGCGGCTATTCTTCGGTGAAGCCGTAGATCCGGTACGACGGCAGCCGACAGGGCCCGACCACGGCGACGATCGGCGGTTTCGTCCTCTCTGACCGTTTGTTCGCTGATCGTTCGGCGCTTCTCTGATCGTTCGGCACGGAGCCGTTCGTCACGGCGCCGGTGGGCGACAGCGCAGGCGAGCGCCGGTCAGTGACAGCGTTCGAGTACCGCGGCGCTCGTGCCCGTGGTGCTCGCCAGCCCGCACGTCCCCCTGACGTAGCCCGTCCTGGAGTCATCATGGCCATCACGCCCACCTCGAAGATCTGGATGAGCGGCGAGTTCGTCGACTGGGACGACGCCCGCATCCACGTGCTCAACCCGACCCTGCACTACGGCTGGGGCGTGTTCGAGGGCATCCGCGCCTACTCGACGCCCGTCGGCAGTGCGGTCTTCCGGCTGACCGACCACATCGCCCGCCTGTACCGCAGCGCGAAGATCTACCTGATGGAGCCGACCTTCACGCCGGAGGAGCTCGTCCAGGCGACGAAGGACACCATCGCGGTGAACAACGTCGAGGAGTGCTACATCCGGCCCCTGATCTACCTCGGGTACGGCGAGATGGGCCTCAATCCGCTCCCGTCCTCGATCGAGGTCATGATCGCGGTCTGGCCCTGGGGCTCCTACCTGGGCGAGGACGCCGAGCGCAACGGGGCTCGGGCGACCATCTCGACCTGGCGCCGCAACGACTCGAACATCATCCCGCCGGCCGCGAAGGCGTCCGGCCAGTACCTCAACTCGTCGCTCGCCAAGGTCGCCGCGATCAAGGCCGGTTACGACGAGGCGATCATGACCAGCCCGAACGGCCACATCGCTGACGGCTCCGGCGAGAACGTCTTCATCGTCTCCGGCCGGCAGGTGATCACCCCGCCGCTCAGCGACGGGCCGCTCGGCGGCATCACCCGCGCCTCCGTCATGCAGATCGCCGCGGACCAGGGCTACGAGGTGCGCGAGCAGCACATCGTGCGCACCGACCTCTACCTCGCCGACGAGGCGTTCTTCACCGGTACCGCGGCCGAGATCGTTCCCATCTCCGAGGTGGACGACCGGCGGGTCGGCACGGGCCGGCCCGGCCCGGTCACCCGGGAGATCCTCGACATCTTCCACCAGGCCACCCACGGCGAGGTCGACCGCTACAAGGACTGGAACGAGCTCGTCGGCTGACGTCCCGCCCGGCGGCGAGCCGACTGCGTGACCACGCTGCCGCCGCGTGTGCCCTGGCCAACCCGACCTTGGACGCCTACCGTCTCCAGTAGTCGTTTCACGAGCGCACAAGCGTCCGGAGTCGGAGTTCGGGAGGACGTCATGCGGGTTTCGGAGGGCACACGCGTTTCGGGGGATACGCGCGTTTCGGAGGATATGCGGGCTTCGGAGGGCATGAGCGTCTCGGAGGGCATGAGCGCTCTGGTCCTCGTCGTCGGGCCCGGGCACACCCTGCGCCAGGCGGCCCGGCTGATGGCCGCCCGGCACGTGGGTGCCGCCGTCGTGCTCGACGGCGACGGCCAGGGGTTCGGAATCCTCACCGAGCGCGACGTCCTGCGGGCGATCGCGGCCGACCAGGATCCGGACGTCGAGGTCGTGGGCGACCACGTCACCCGGGACGTGGTGGTCGCCGCCCCCGACTGGTCACTCGACGAGGCGGCCGCGGCGATGCTGCGCGGCGGGTTCCGGCACCTCGTGGTCACCACCGGCGCCGAGGTCGAGGGCGTGCTTTCGATGCGTGACGTGGTGCGCTGCTGGAGTCGGCAGCGGGTGTCGGCCTGACGTGTCGGCCACGACGGGTATTACCAGGCGTGTTCGCATGATCACGATTTCGCGATGAACGTGTCGGCTCCGGGATCTGCGGCACACGAGACCGCCGGGCGGCGCTACGTTCACCGCATGCACGACACTGAGGCGGTCACGCTGCTGCGGGCGACCACGCTGCTGAAGGAGCTCGACGAGGAGGATCTGCTGCGGCTGGCCAGCCGGTCCGTGACCCGGCGTTTCCGCCGAGGCCAGGTGGTCTTCACCGAGGGGGAGCCGGCCGACACCCTTCTCGTCATCGCGTCCGGGCGACTCAAGATCCTCACCAAGGCCGACGACGGGCGCGACCACGTGCTCAACATCGCCGGTCCCCGGGAGACGCTGGGCGAGCTCAACATCGTCGAGGCCGGGACGAGGTCCGCGAGCGTCGAGGCGCTCGAGCCGAGCACCGCGCTGGTGCTCGAGCGCAGCGCCGTGTGGGAGCTCGTCCGGGAGCGCCCGGCTGTCGCCGAGCAGCTCATCCGCGCGCTGGTGGCGCACGTGCGCCGGCTCACCGGGGCGAACGCGGACCTGGTCTTCCTCGATCTCCCGCGCCGGGTCGCGAAGCTGCTGCTGATGCGGATGCGCGAGGCCGGCCGGCCGGTCATCGAGCTGGGCCTGACGCAGACCGAGATCGCGTCGCTGCTGGGCGGCTCGCGCCAGTCGGTCAACCAGGCACTGCGCGAGTTCGAGCGGCGGGCGTGGATCCTGTCCGAAGGTCAGACGATCACCATCATGCAGGTCGACCGCCTCCGCCGGTTCGCGGGCGACTGACCGCTGCGGCGGGCGCGCATGGCACTCGCCACACTTGCTACGTGTCCAGCGTGTTACATCGTATGGTGGGACGCTGGCGGCGAACCCGTCCCCGTCGCGCGTTCCGGTCACTGACCAGGCAGACCGGGCGCGTGACGGCCAGACACGGTTCCAGCGAGAGGTCCATCGTGGTTCACGACACCCCAGCTCCGCTCGGTTCAGCTCCGCTCGGCTCCGCTCACCTCGGTGCCGCCGGCGGGCTCCCGTTCGACCGGGAGTCGCTGCACATCTACGACACCACGCTGCGCGACGGCACCCAGCAGGAAGGCCTGTCGCTGTCGGTCGCCGACAAGCTGGCGGTCGCCCGGCACCTCGACGACCTGGGTGTCGGCTTCATCGAGGGCGGCTGGCCCGGTTCGAACCCCAAGGACGCCGAGTTCTTCCGACGGGCCCGCACCGAGCTCGACCTCAACGGCGCGCTGCTGACCGCGTTCGGGTCGACCCGGCGGGCCAGCAAGGCCGTCGCCGACGACTCCCAGGTCGCCGCGCTGCGCGACGCCGGCACCTCCGTGGTCTGCCTGGTGGCCAAGGCCGACCGCCGGCACGTCGAGCGCGCGCTGCGGACCACGCCCGCCGAGAACCTCGCGATGATCCGCGACACCGTCCGTCACCTGACGAACGAGGGCAAGCGGGTCTTCGTCGACGCCGAACACTTCTTCGACGGCCACCGCGCCGACCCCGCCTACGCGCTCGAGATGGTGCGCACCGCGGCCGAGGCCGGTGCCGAGGTGATCGTGCTGTGCGACACCAACGGCGGCATGCTGCCCACCCGGATCGGTGACGTCGTGGCGGCCACGCTCGCGAGCACCGGAGCGCGCCTGGGTATCCACACCCACGACGACGCCGCCTGCGCCGTCGCGAACAGCCTGGTGGCGATCGAGGCCGGGGCCACCCACGTCCAGGGGACCGCCAACGGCTACGGCGAGCGTTGCGGGAACGCCAACCTGTTCAGCGTCGTCGCGGGCCTGGAGACCAAGCTGGGCCGCCAGGTCCTGCCGGCCGGGCGGCTGCGTGAGCTCGTGCGTGTCTCACACGCCATCGACGAGGTCACCAACTCGGCCCCGAGCACGCACCGGCCCTACGTCGGCGCCAGCGCCTTCGCGCACAAGGCCGGTCTGCACGCGAGCGCCGTCAAGGTCGACCCCGACATGTACCAGCACATCGACCCGGCCGCCGTCGGCAACGACATGCGGATGCTCGTCTCCGAACTGGCTGGCCGCGCGACCCTCGAGCTCAAGGGCCGCGAGCTCGGCATGGACCTCTCCGGGGAGCGTGAGGCGCTCGGTCGGGTGCTGGAGATGGTCAAGGACAGGGAGGCCTCCGGCTACGCCTACGAGGCCGCCGAGGCGTCCTTCGAGCTCATGCTGCTGGACGAGGTCTCGGGCCGGGAGCGGTTCTTCACCCTGGAATCCTGGCGGGTCATCGTCGAGCAGCGCTCCGGCGGCGAGGTCGTCAGCGAGGCCACGGTGAAGCTCACCTCCCACGGCGAGCGGCACGTGTCGACGGCGGAGGGCAACGGGCCCGTCAACGCGCTCGACACCGCCCTGCGCAAGGCGCTGGAGAAGGCCTACCCGGGCCTGGCCGATCTCGACCTGGTCGACTACAAGGTCCGCATCCTCGACGGCCGGCAGGGCACCGGTGCGGTCACCCGCGTCCTGGTGGAGACCAGCGACGGCCGCGGCCGTCGCTGGGACACCATCGGCGTCGACGAGAACATCATCGCCGCCTCCTGGGTGGCGCTGCAGGACGCCGTCACCTATGGCCTGCGCCGCCAGGGCGAGCGCCCCGACCCGGACGCCGCCTGACGATCTGATCGGGCCGGCCCGATCGCCCGCGCCGCGGATTCTTCATCATCGGATGATCTACACGGCCAACGCCGTCCGTGCGTTTCGGGTCTGTCCTGTCAAAGAATTCCCGGTTGACGCCAACGCCGCCCGGTCATCCTTTGGTGCCCGTTACGCTGACCGCGACGCTTTCGGGCATCCCGGTCATCCGCCACAGATGGCGGTGGACGGGTTCGGGGGCTCCCGGGGGCGACGGTGATGGGCGATCTCGGCTGCTGCGGCCGAGGAGAGGGGACGGCCGTGTCGCGGTGCCCGGCGGTTGAGCGCCCGACAGGGCGCGACCGTGCTCGGGGAGGTCGGCGATGAGCCGTCGTTCCGCCGGCAGCGCGGGTGGACGCCGAGGCGGCTCGCACCGCTCGTCGCCCGGAGTATCGGACATCGTGTGGGTCGACCCGCCGTCCGGGGGCCGCCGCCGGACGGGCGGTCGCCGCCGTTCCACCTCAGGGCGCGTCGAGGCCATCGCGCGCACTGAGCTTCCTGAGCGCACCGAGCTTCTTGAGCGCACCGACAGCCTGGCGCCCGCCGAGGGCCACGTGCCCACCGACGACGGCGTGGGCACCGACGGCCGCGTGCCGGCCAGCCGCGTGCCGGTCGACGGCCGCGTGCCTGCTGATGGCCGCGTGCCCGCCGGCGGCGCCGGACCGGCTGGAAGCTCCCCCCGCACCATGCCGTCTCCGGACGCCGATGCCTCCGAGCAGGACGTTCTCTGCGGTCGGTCGTCCTCTGCCGAGCGGGCTGCGGCCCGCCGGGGCGGGATCGCCGCCGGCCGCCGGGTACGGCTGGGGCGGCGCCCCGCACCCGGCGCGTGGCCGGTGGGCGGGAGCCGGTCGCGCACAACGCGGAGCCGGGGTCTGGCCGGGGGGCGCGGCCGGAGACGGGACCGGGACGCTCCCACGAACGGGTCCTGGTCGCTGCCGAAGATCGCGCTCGCGGCCACGGCTCTCGCGCTCGCCGTCACCGCGGTGGCCGGGCCGTCGTCCGAAACCGCCGCAGCGAAGCTCACCGGCCCCGTCAACGGACGGGTCGACCAGACCGAGCTGCTCCCCGAGGGTGGCGCCGCCTTCGGGAGCGCGACCGTGGAAGACCTCGCCAGCGTCGTGGGCGCGTCCGGGCAGGTCCGCCTGCCCGTGCGAGCCGGGCTCGCCGCCTCGCCGGTCGCGAGCCGGCCGGCCGGGTCCGCCACGGCCACGTCCGGCACGTCCCCGACGGCAGGCGCGTCGCCTTCGCCGGCCGGGACGTCGTCGACCGGAACAGCGTCGACCGGAACAGCGACCGCGGGCGCGTCGGACGACGGCACCGTCCGCAACGCGCCGCTCGCGACCCCGCCCGGCTCCAGCAAGGAGGCGTCGACCATCCCGGCCCGGGCCCTGGCGGCGTACACCAACGCGGCCGACCGGGCCGCGACCGAACATCCAGGCTGCTACCTGCACTGGTCGGTCCTCGCCGGCATCGGCGCGATCGAGTCGGGCCACGGGCAGGGTGCACGCACGGACAGTAACGGCCGGGTCGCGCCCACCGTTGTCGGCCCGCGTCTCGACGGCTCTCCCGGGATGTTCCGCATCCGCGACACCGACGACGGCTGGCTCGACGGCGACACCGTCTGGGACCGGGCGGTCGGCCCGATGCAGTTCACGCCGTCGATGTGGCGGTGGATCGGGCGCGACGCCGACGGCGACGGCCGCGCGGACCCCAACGACTTCGACGACGCCACCCTGACCGCCGCCGATCGCCTCTGCCAGGCCGGGGGTGACCTGCGCGTACCCGACAACGTGCTCTCCGCGGTGCGCTCCTACAACCCCTCCGACGGCTACATCCGCTCCGTGCTCGGCTGGGCTGCCTGGTACGCCGTCGGACCGACGGTCGTCGGGAACCTGGGCACCGGGACGGCCGACCCGGCGGGCGCCGGCGCGGCCGGGGGCGACGGCGGCGACCCGACCACCGACGCCCTGGCGACCGACCAGCCCTTCCAGGTCACCACCCTCGTCCCGCTGCCGGGCTCGTCCGACGGCACCTGCGTGGCCCCCGTGATCGACCAGGCGTCGATCAGCGCGGGCGGTGTCGGCGGAGACGTCGTGACCGGATCGGAGTACGAGTCGCTGGAGGTCCGCGCCCGGGTGGGCGGCACCGCCGAGCGGACCGTGACCATCGAGCTCACCCTGCTGGACAGGACCGGGGCGACGGTGGCGACCGGGGTGAGCGCGCGGGCGCTGCCCGGCGGCGACGGCGTCGTGCCGCTGGGCCGGCTGGACGGGCTGGCGATCGGGCGGGCCACCGGCCGCGGCCCGTTCGACGTGAAGGTCCAGGTCCTGCCGGCCGGCCAGGACTGCCAGCCGGTGCAGGCCACCGCGCGGGTCGGCAACGTCGATCCCGCGGACTTCGCCGGCGCGCCGTCCACGCTGGCCAGCCTCCGGCGGCGGCTGGAAACCTACCGGGACACGGGACGGATCACCCAGACGGCCGCGGCGGACCTGCTCGCCACCCTGCCAGCCGGCGACGGCGGCCTGCAGGCCTCGGTGGAGCTCGCCCGCTTCCTCGACCGCCTCGCCGCGGCCATCCGGATCGGGGAGATCGCCGCCGACGCGGCGACAGGCCTCGGTGACGTCGCCAATGCCCTGCAATCCCAGCTGAACCCGCCGGCGAGCACACCGCCCGCGGGCGGGACCCCGTCACCGGGCACGAACGAGGACGTCCCCCTGCCGTTCGACGTGGTCCCGCTGGCGCCCGGGACCTGACCGGGACGCTGCGACGGGCTCGCCGCCGCGGCATCCCGACCCCTCCACCTCGTCCCACGTTCAGTCACTCAGAGTGACAGGTGTGGTGGCCGGGGCATGCGTGCCGCCGTAACGTCGCCGCACGGGGGAGGGAGGGCGGCGATGCTCCTGCGGACGATCCGGGGCTGTGTCGTGGACGAGCGCGCGCTGCGCGCCGAGCTGGAACGCTGGGCGGCTGGGGTGGCTGAGGCCGCCGGAGTCGCTGGGGCCGCCGGAGTCGCTGGGGCAGGTGGGCTCGCCGGGGCCGGTGGTGTGACGTGCGCCGGTCCGCTCGGCGTGACCGCGGGAATGGCCGGGGACGACACGTTCGTCGGCCTGTTCGTCCTGGCCGGCGACGCCCTGCACGGCACGCCGCACGGCACCCCGCACGACACGTGGTGGAGGCGGCTCGGGCGGTGTCTGTGTCCCGCCGTGGTCGTTGACCACCCGTGCGTCCAGGTCGTCGGGGAGACGGTCCAGGCCGTCGGGGCGGCGGGGGCGGAGCGCCGCGGCGGGCAGATGCTGAGCGCAGCGCGCTATGTTCGCGTCACCTGGGGACGGACCGCCGACCGGAGCGCGCTGTGGGCGCTGCGACGCCGCCTGGCCGACCGGCTGCCCGATGGCCGCCCCGACCTGCTGGGCCTGGTGTCGGCGGCCACCGCGAGCGGGGCGCTGGTCGAGGCCGCCTACCACGAGTCCGAGGAGCTGACGCACGCCGCCGATCGCGGTGATCCGGACCCGGAGGTGGCCGAGCTCCTCGACGAGGCGCGTGCGCTGGTCACGGTGTCCGGCACCGATGTCCTGCGCTCGCCGTGGCCGCACCTGCCCTCGCCGTGCGCCGACCCGCCCCACCACGGGCGGGAAGGCACCGCGGCCCACGGCGGGCGCGTAGGCGTCCCGGACCATGATGGGCGGGAAGGCGTCGCGCCAGCGGCACTCGTGTCCGCCGGCACGACATCAGTTCACTGGACGGGGACGCTCCCGGCGTCTCAGTCCTCGTCCGGGATCTCCTCCCACCACTGGCACCACCAGTCGCCGCCGACGAGGATCCGCAGCTTCGGGTGCCAGCAGTAGGTGATGTCCTTGTCGGTGTCCAGGTAGTACAGGCAGTTGTCGCAGCGCTCGTCACCGTTCGGCTTGCCGCGGAGGATGGCGTCCTCCGCGAGGTGGCCCAGCTTGACGCTGAGCTCCTCGTCGATCGGCTTGGGCTCGGGTGCGCCGACGTCGTAGACGGGGGTCGCGTCGATCTCGGTCACCGTTCTCCTTCCAGGTCGATGGCGGGTCGTGCTGGGCCACGCCGTGTCCCGACCGGGGCGCCGACCCGTATCCGGCAATCCTGCCTGATTCTCGGCTTCTCTTCGCCGTCCCCGTGAACCGGATCCGGCGGCCGGGCGGCCGAGTGGTCCGGACCACAGTGCGGCCTGGCCGCCGCCGCGTGCCGGAACCCGGCCCGGATCCGGACACCCCGATTCCCGCGTTCGGTCGGTACGGTCGCGGAGTGCGTATAGCGAGGTACACCGACGGGTCCGAGCCGGCATTCGGAGTGGTGGAAGGCTCCGTGGCGGACGGAACCGCCATTGTTGCCGGGATCACACCGCATCCGTTCGCGCCCTTCACCTTCACCGGGGCGCGACGACCGCTGGCGGAGGTACGGCTGCTGGCCCCCGTGCTGCCCAGCAAGATTCTCTGTATCGGGAAGAACTACGCCGACCACGCACGGGAGATGGGCGGCGAGGTCCCGACGAGTCCCGTCCTGTTCCTGAAGCCGTCCACGAGTGTGGCCGGCCCCGGGGACCCGATCGTGCTGCCGCCCGACAGCGAGCGGGTCGACTACGAGGGCGAGCTGGCCGTCGTCATCGGCCGGCTCTGCCGTGACGTGCCGGCGGAACGCGCGTTGTCCGTCGTCCTCGGCTTCACCTGCGCGAACGACGTGACCGCTCGCGACCAGCAGGCGACGGACGGCCAGTGGACCCGCGCCAAGGGCCACGACACCTTCTGCCCGATCGGCCCCTGGATCGAGACGGACCTCGACCCGTCCGACCGGGCCATCCGGACGACGCTGGACGGCGAGGTCCGCCAGGACTCGCGGACCAAACTCCTCCTGCACGACGTCCCGGCGCTGGTGGCGTTCATGTCCCGTGCGATGACCCTGCTCCCGGGAGACGTCCTGCTGACCGGCACCCCGGCCGGAGTCGGCCCGATGCGCGCCGGCCAGACCGTAGCCGTCACGGTGGACGGCATCGGAACCCTGACGAACCCCGTGACCACCCGATAACCAGGCCACGGCCGCAACCAGGCCGCTCCCGCCCCCGGTCGTCCCGGTCTCGAATCCCGGGGTTCCCGCCGCCCGAAGCCCTGAGCCCCGAGCCCCGTTCCCGCCACGCATTCGGCCGTGATGGCGGTGTGCCGGGTGGGGACGGGGATGTTCGGTTCTGGGGTTGGGGTGGTGTCGCGGGCCTGCTCCGGGGGTGCGAACGGCTCGGATGGGACGACTCGCCCCGCGCCCACCCCTCGTGTGGACCGCGGTCGCCGATGGGGTACAGTAGGCATCGCCCGCGAGGGCCCCATGGGGTATGGGGTAATTGGCAGCCCAACGGATTCTGGCTCCGTTAGTCTAGGTTCGAGTCCTGGTACCCCAGCTGCACCAGATGCACCACGATGCTGTATATTGAACGAGACACACAGACAGTCTTGGCCCCGTCGTCTAGCGGCCCAGGACGCCGCCCTCTCAAGGCGGTAGCGCCGGTTCGAATCCGGTCGGGGCTACGTTACGAATAATCGCGAGCGCCAACCTTCTTAGGTTGGCGCTTTTGCGTTTTCATTGTTTCACCCCGCCTCGCTCACCTCTGTGCTCCGGGCCCAACGACGTCCGCCCGGCGGGTGTGACCCCCGGCGGGCGTGAGCTTTCGAAGTTCGGGGAGCGCGGTGCCCTCCGCCCTGTCACGTCGGTGTGACGACTCCACCGGCCTGGCCGTACCCCACCGATGGCCGCCCAGCCGTGTGCCGTGCGCGCTGGGCCGGGTGGCGTGGGCCGTCCGGGGTGAGCCGGGGCGCGTGGATGGCGTGCGGGGTGCGGGTGAGGCGGGGACGAGCGCGGTGCGGAGCGATGCGCGGGCGGGGGCGTGCGGGTAGCGCGTATGGGTGGAACGGTGCGGGCGGTACGAGTCCGCCGCGACGGGTGCGCCGGAGGCGCGGACAGCGTGCCGGTGGCATCGGAGTACCGGTGGCATCGGAGTGCCGGCGGCGTGCAGAGTGCCAGTGATGTCCGGTGGCGTGCCGGTGCTGGCGGGTGTCCCGGTGGACCTCGGGTCGCCGGGCTGCCGTCAGCGGGTGGGGTCGGAAGCGGGCGAAGGACTAGTCAACGACGCGCAGGCGGGGCATGGCCGCGGGGTGGCGGGCCATGGCGCAGGGGCGGCAGCTGCACGTGCTCGGGCCGCCCCAACCGTGGACGACCTCCTCGGCAGCCTCGGACGAGCCGACCGGCTCCGAGCCGACCAGACGCAGCACGGGGCGGGTGGTGAGCGAGGCCGGGGCGCAGCCGTCAGTGAAGGTCTCCGCAGGCTGTGGCACCGCCTGGGTGATGCGGACGGGGGCGGTCGCGGTAGTCAGGGCCACTGGGGGCACGAGTCCTCCTCCGCGGGTGGCCGTCCTGGGGCCACCTCGCGGACCACAGCCTGTCGGGAACCGCGGTATGTGCGCCATGCTTCTTTGAGCCCGTTACCAGGTGGTACAGATGGCCTAGTCAAAGCTGGGCATAGTCGTCATACGACACCACCCTTGACAGCCATGGTGCTCCACGGCCGGAACGGGAGAAACTTGCTCGGATGTCCTCCGTCAGCCCCTCCATGCCCGAACGGGCGCGCCGCCGTCACGGCAGCGCCCACGTCGGGCGCGCCGCCCGGCGGCTCGAGAAGTCTCGGTCGTCCCGGTCACCCGCGGCGGATGCCGGGCTGGCCGCGGCGACCGCCGACGCCGCGCTCCGCGGTCCCGTCGCGTGGTTCCCCCGCGGCCGCGGCCTGCCGACCGAGGACTGGGCCGCCCGCCACGCGCTGATGTGCTGGGTTCTGGCCCTGCACCTTCCGGCCATCGTCGGGTACGCGCTGTGGCGCGACCACAGCCTCCCGCACGGCCTGCTGGCGGCGAGCCCGCCGGCGCTGCTGTTCGCGGCCGCGCTGGCCCCCGGCATGCGGCGGGTGCGCGCGCTGGCCGCGAGCCTCGGCCTGCTGTGCTGCTCGGTCGTCTTCGTGCATCTCTCCGACGGCCTGACCCCGATGTACTTCCACTTCTTCGTGGTGGTCGCGCTCATCGCGCTCTACGAGGACTGGACCGTCTACCTGCTGGCCATCGCCTTCGTCTTTCTCGCCATCCTCGCGATCGGCGACCTGATCACCGACGAGGCCGCGTCGCGGATGGACAACGCCCTGCTCCTGGCAGGGCTCCACGCCGGCTTCATCTTCGCCCTGGCCGGTGCCCAGATGGTCTTCTGGCACTACA
The DNA here is from genome assembly GCF_023242985.1 of Frankia sp. Mgl5. Lineage (NCBI taxonomy): Bacteria > Bacillati > Actinomycetota > Actinomycetes > Frankiales > Frankiaceae > Frankia > Frankia sp. Mgl5. Next base: position 44,412 of record NZ_JALKFY010000011.1, read on the forward strand.
ACGAGCAGTCCCGTCGGCGGGTGGAGGACTACCGCCAGCAGCTCTACGAGGGCCAGCAGAGCCTCATGGCCCGGCTGGAGGAGACCGACCGCATCCGCAGCGACCTGGTCGCCACGGTCTCGCACGAGTTCCGGACGCCGCTGACGGGCATCCGGGGGACCCTGCTCACGATCAGGCGCCGCCGGGACCGCCTCTCCGACGCCCAGCTCGACGACATGCTCGACTCGGCCGTCACCTACTCGGACCGCCTCTCCAGGCTGCTGGAGAACATGCTGACGGCCGCCACGGCCACCGGCACCGACGACACCACCGCCGCCGACCTGCCCGAGGTCGTGCGCGAGGTGATCGCGAGCCTGAACTACGCCGGCAGCAGCGTGACGGTCGACCTGCCGCCCCAGCTCCCGGTGCGGATGGCCCGCCAGGCGCTGCACCAGGTCGTGGCGAACCTTGTGGACAACGCGCTGGTGCACTCCTGGCCGGGCGCCCCGGTGCGGCTCATCGCGGGCCGGGTCGGCGACGAGGTCGTCCTGCGGGTCCGCAACCCCGGTCCGGATCTCGACCCGGCGACCATCCGCCAGCTCTTCGAGCCGTTCACCCAGCGGGACGGAACGGCGACCCGGCAGACCGACGGCGCCGGCATGGGGCTCTACGTGGTGCGCCGGCTGGTGGAGGTCCACGGCGGCCGGCTGCGGATGTCCTCCGAGAACGGCGAGATCATCGTCGAGGTCGACCTGTGGGCGGCGTCCACGACATCGGCCACCACCGGCACGGCCGATCCGGCTCCGATGCCGGTACCGATGCCGCTGCCACGCAGCATGCGCAACCGGTCGGATCTGCCCGACCCGCCCGCGCTGCCCGCCGGCTCCGGTGCGCTGCTCGGGCCGCGGGGCGGTCCCGCCGCCCCCGGGCACAGCGCGGTCGCGCCGGCCCCGACCCCTGAGCCCGCCAACTTCCCCCGCCCCGCCTCGGCGCCCCGCCCGGCAGCACCCCCGCACGCCGCGTCCCGGCACGCTCCGTCCCCCCGGACCTGGGGCTCGATGTCCTCGTCATCCCTGCCCGCGGACTGGGGACACTGACCTCGAGGCACGCGCACGGGCCGGCCCCACCGGCCTCGTCGAAGCGAGTTGCCTCAGCCAGTCCATGCGCTGATCAGCCAACTCGGTTCGGTGTGGGTGGCGGCCGGTTCGGCGTGAGCACTGGTGGCTGCGGAAGCACGCGGAAATGCGGTAGGCCCGAGCGCCACCTGCGCTCGGGCCTACCGTCGGTGCCCTGGTCCGGGGCGCCCCGCCCGGGGCAGGAAGACCGTTGTCTGTCCGCCGCCCGGGTCGGAGCGAAAGGAGGATCGCGTTACTTGGCCGGCGCCTGGCTCGCGGGCGGGGCGGTCGTGGGCGGGGGCGCGGGGGCGTCCTTGCAGGTCGGCTCCAGCCAGACGCTGTCGCCCTTGTGCATCATGGAGCCGGCGCCGGGGGTCGTGCGCGCGGCGTTGGGCCCGGCGCCGTACTGGCAGCCGCCGTTGCCGTCCAGGACACCCAGGCCGGCGCCGACCAGGGTGTTGCGGGCGGCGGCGAGGGTCTGGCCGGCCACGGCGGGCACCTCGACGCAGTTCGTCGCCTGCACCGTGAGTGTCACCTTGGTGGTGACCGGGACGACGCTGCCCGCGTTCGGGGCCTGGTCGATCACGGTGCCGCCGTTCTTGCCCTTCTGGCAGACCTCGTTGGTCGCCACGTTGGTGAACCCCTTGCCCGAAAGGGTGTTCGTCGCCGCCGCCTGGCTCAGGCCCACCACGTCGGGGACGGTGCCGTCCTTCGGCGTGGGCGTGGCCGAGGCGGTGGCGGGCGGGGCCGAGGTCTGGCCGGGCTGGGTGGGCGTGGCCCCGGGCGTGGCGCTCTCGCCGGGGCGCGGGGAGGTGCCCGCGTGGGGGCTCGCGCCCGCGGCGGTGCTGGTGGGGATCGCAGCCGGGTCCATTCCAGGGGGCATCGGGGCCCCGCCGGGCAGCGTCGCCGTCACCGACGGGTCGGTGATCACCTGTCCGCCGCCGTCCGCGGTGAGCGCGCTCTCGCTGTCACCGGCCGCGGCCAGGGCCCAACCACCGGCGCCGGCGACCAGCGCGACGACCAGCCCGGCTCCGGCCGCGATGCGGCTGCGGCGGCGGCGGTCGGCGGCAGAACGCCCGCCCGGTCCGCCTGACGAGCCCGAGCTGCCCGGGGCCGGCTGCTTGTTCGCCGGGATCGCGGAGATCACCGTGTTGCGGTCGGACGCGGAGCCCGTGGAGCGGGCCGGGACGCGGACCGCCGGCCGGCCACCGGTGTCGTCGTCGCTCCAGTCGGCGCGGACGGGTGGCATCCCGGCGATCTGGGTGTGCTCGGCGTCGTTCCAGTCGCCGGCCGGGCCACCCGCACCCGCACCCGCGACGCTGGTCGCCGCGACCGCGGCACCGGCGAGACGGCGCCCCGCCGCGGCCGGCTGGCGGCCGCGCTCGTCCTCCGCCCAGTCGGCGGCCGAGCCGATCCGGGTCTGCGCCGCGTCGAAGGCCGCTTCCCGTTTCCCGGGCGCGTCGCGGCGAGGTTCGGGGACGGCGCCGCGGCCGGTGCCGGAGCCGCGCCCACGCTGACCCGCGGACCGGTCGTCGAACTCGCGGTCCCGGTCGTCGGGACGACGGTTGTCGAGGTCCAGCTGGTCGTCGGAGTCGAAGTCCGGGTCGTCGCGGTCGCGGTCGTTCTCGAGCGCCTCGATCAGGTCCTCCGCGGCGTCCGCGGCGGAGGCGGGCCGCTGGCGCGGCGACTTCGCGAGCATCGACGACAGGACGTCCCACAGGGCCGGCGGGACGCCCTGGATGGGCAGCGGCTGGTCCTCGCGGTGCGCCCGCACCATGTCGGCCGGGTGCGCCTCGTCGAACGGCGGGCTGCCGGCGATGAGCTCGTAGAGGACGACCCCGGCGGCGTAGATGTCGACGGACGGCGTCGGCGGGGCGTCGGTCGTCAGCTCCGGCGCCATGTAGAGCGGGGTGCCGATCGGGCCGGTCAGCGAGGCACGGGTGGGGGTGTGCACCATCCGCGCCACGCCGAAGTCGGTCAGCCGGACGTAGGGGCGGCGCGGGTCCGAGGTGTCGATGAGGACGTTCTCGGGCTTGACGTCGCGGTGGATGATCCCGGCCGCGTGCACGCTGTCCAGCGCCCAGAGGAGCCCGACGACGAGGTTGACCGCCTCGGTCACCGGTCGCGGTCCGCTCTGGTCGAGGTGTGCCCGGAGGTCGATGCCCTCGACGAGGTCCATCACGATCGCCAGGGGCGTGTCGGGCTCTCTGATCAGGTCACGAACCCGCACCAGGTCAGGGCTGTCGAGCTCGACGAGCAGGTCCCACTCGCGCAGGAACCGGTCGACGATCTCGGGGTCATGAGCGAGCTCCGGCCGAAGTACCTTGATGGCGACGGGCTCTCCGTCGGGGACATGGGCCCCGCGCCAGACCTGGCCGGCCGTTCCCTGCCCGAGCAATTCGTGCAGGACGTACCGTGCACCCAGTTTGCGCACTGCGCCTTTCCCCCTTTGTGTGCCGTCCGGGAGCGGACGGCACGAGCCTGTGACGCTGCCGCGGCGGGGGCTGCGGAAGCCTGAGGACTCCGGTGAACCCTCTCGCCTACCAGTGGCGAGAGCCCGTTGACGTAAAGTCCGACCGGGCCACCGGATCGACGCACAGCGACGGACGCCCCCCTGTCCGGTCGGCATCCCACGGGCTGGCGGGCTGACCGGACTGCGCCATCACTGCTTGTGCGCAGAAACTGCTCAGTGCGTCGATCCTGCTCTGTTGACAACACCAGAGGCTACGATGCCGGGCTCTCTCCGGGTGCGTCGGGGTGCCGGTGGGGCCGGCTGGTGCGGGAGCATTGTGTTTCCGGACATCGAATATCGGCTTTCACGGTGGAGCGGCGGTGGTTTTCGCTGTGCCCGGTGGGGTTCTCGGCGCATTCGTCGTGATCTGAGACACGATTCCCGTTTCGGGTGTGGGGATTCGGTCGGCACCTGTCGGAGCCTGCGGGCTGGACAGCTCCCGGGCCGCGGCGACCACCGCGGTACCGTGCCGCCGTCCCGGCGACCGGGTCAGCCGTTCGACCGGGCCGGACAGCGACAGCGCGGCGACCACGCCGGACGCGCCGTACACCGGGGCCGACACCGAGGCCAGGCCCGGCTCGCGCTCGCCGAGGCTCTCCGCCCAGCCACGCCGGCGCACCTTCGGCAGGACGTCCGCCGCGAACGCCGCGCGCGCCAGCAGTTCGGGCTCGGCCGCGTCGTCGAAGGCGAGCAGGACCTGCGCGCCGGAGCCCGCGGTCATCGGCAGGGCCGCGCCGACGGGCACGGTGTCGCGCAGCCCGGTGGACCGCTCGGAGGCGGCGACGCAGACCCGGACCGGCCCGCGCCGGACGTAGAGCTGGGTGCTCTCGCCGGTGGCCTCGCACAGGGCGGTGAGTACCCGGCCGGCCGCGTCGACCATCTCCCAGGGCAGGGGGGTCGGGCCGCCGGCGGCCAGTCGTGGGCCGGGCACGAACCGGCCGTCGGAGTCGCGGGTGAGCAGGCGGTGGGTCTCCAGGGCCAGGGCGAGCCGGTGGGCCGTCGCTCTGGTCAGGCCGGTGCGAACGACCAGGTCGGCGAGCCCGGCCGGCCCGTGCTCAACGGCGCTCAGGACCAGGGCGGCCTTGTCCAGCACGCCGACGCCGCTAGTATGTTCCATAGTCTGATATTGCCATCTCATTCTCTGAGATGCACGACCGCGAGACGGTGACCGCGAGACGCATGCCCGTGGGAGGCACGGCACGGCCATGGGGCGCGCGGTCCCGTCATGACAGCGAAGTCCGAGCAGCGTGGGCCCCGCCCACGCGAGAGAGGGAGTGGGGCCAATGGGTCGCACACTCGCGGAGAAGGTCTGGGACGCACACGTCGTCCGCCGCGCGGACGGAGAGCCCGACCTGCTCTACATCGATCTGCACCTCGTCCACGAGGTCACCTCGCCGCAGGCGTTCGAGGCGCTGCGGCTGGCCGGGCGCCCGGTCCGCCGTCCCGACCTGACGCTGGCGACCGAGGACCACAACGTCCCGACGACCGACACGCTGGTGCCGATCGCCGACCCGGTCTCGCGGGCGCAGGTCGAGGCGCTGCGCAAGAACTGCGCCGACTTCGGGGTCCGCCTGTTCCCGATGAACGACCCGGGCCAGGGCATCGTCCACGTGGTCGGCCCGCAGCTCGGCCTGTCCGAGCCGGGCATGACGATCGTCTGCGGCGACAGCCACACCTCGACGCACGGCGCCTTCGGGGCGCTCGCCTTCGGGATCGGCACCAGCCAGGTCGAGCACGTGCTGGCCACCCAGACGCTGCCGCAGCGCCGCCCGAAGACGATGGCGGTCACCGTCCAGGGTGAGCTGCCCGCCGGGGTCACCGCGAAGGACCTGATCCTCGCGGTGATCGCCCGGATCGGCACGGGTGGCGGCGCCGGCTACGTCATCGAGTACCGCGGCGAAGCCGTCCGCGGGCTGTCGATGGAGGGCCGGATGACGGTCTGCAACATGTCGATCGAGGCGGGCGCGCGCGCCGGGATGATCGCCCCGGACGAGACCACGTTCGAGTACCTCAAGGGACGTCCGAACGCCCCGACCGGGGCCGACTGGGACGCCGCGGTCGAGTACTGGCGCACCCTGGCCACCGACCCCGACGCCACGTTCGACCACGAGGTCGTCATCGACGGGCCCAGCCTGAGCCCGTACGTCACCTGGGGGACCAACCCGGGCCAGGCCGCGCCGCTGAGCTCGCCCGTGCCCGACCCGGCCGCCTACGCCGACCCGGCCGCGCGCGGCTCGGTGGAACGCGCCCTGGCCTACATGGATCTCGTGCCGGGCACCCCGCTGTCCGACGTCGCCGTCGACACCGTCTTCATCGGATCCTGCACCAACGGCCGGATCTCCGACCTGCGTGCCGCCGCCGACGTGCTACGCGGGCGCCAGGTGGCGGACGGCCTTCGGGTCCTGGTCGTCCCCGGCTCGATGGCGGTCAAGGCCGAGGCGGAGGCGGAGGGCCTCGACGAGGTGTTCCGCGCCGCGGGCGCCGACTGGCGCAGCGCCGGCTGCTCGATGTGCCTGGGCATGAACCCGGACACCCTGCGGCCGGGGGAGCGCAGCGCGTCGACGTCCAACCGCAACTTCGAGGGCCGGCAGGGCCCCGGCGGGCGGACCCACCTCGTCTCGCCGGCGGTCGCCGCCGCCACCGCGGTGACCGGCCGCCTCACGGCGCCCGCCGACCTGTAGGGCGCCCCGGCCCGGGTCGAACTCCGGGCTCCGGACCCCGGGCCACCGGACTCCCAGACTTCCGAAACTTCCGAACGGACTCGAAGGGAACGTGCCGTCATGGAGGCGTTCACCATCCACACCGGTCGGGCGGTGCCGCTGCGGCGCAGCGACGTCGACACCGACCAGATCATCCCGAGCGAATGGCTCAAGCGCATCGAGCGGACGGGCTTCGGCGCCGGGCTGTTCTCCGAATGGCGGGCGGACCCGTCGTTCGTGCTGAACGACCCGGTCCACGCCGGTGCGTCGATCCTGCTCGCCGGCCCGGACTTCGGCACCGGCTCGTCGCGTGAGCACGCGGTCTGGGCGCTGCAGGACTACGGCTTCCGCGCGGTGCTCTCGCCCCGCTTCGCCGACATCTTCCGCGGCAACGCGCTGGGCAACGGCCTGCTCCCGGTGGTGCTGCCGGCTGACACGGTCGAGGCACTGACCGCGGCGGTGGAGGCCGACCCGACCACGGAGATCACCGTCGACCTGGTGGCCCGGGAGGTCCGCGGTGCCGGTCAGGTCGCCGGCTTCGAGCTCGACGACTTCACCCGCTGGCGGCTGATGGAGGGCCTGGACGACGTCGGCCTGACGCTGCGCCACGAGCCGGACATCACCGTGTTCGAGGCCAGCCGGCCCGGGTGGCTCCCGACCACGGCCTGAGCCTCCCGCGTCACCTGAGGATTTTCCCCGGGCCGAGCTGGGACGTCCCCGCTCGGCCCGGGGATTTCCGGCCCACTGAGGGGCTCCCGGGCCGCCCTCGCGGATGTTGCGTTGATCACGTTCCAACCCCTTGCGGCGCCCCAGGTGGTGGGTGGTCCGCGCGCCGCCGGCCGGCCTGCCGCCCGGTGTTCGTCGCAACGCTGAGGGTGATCTCACATCCGCATGGGGTAGTTCCATGGTGTGTTGCTGTGAGGACCTTCTCCGGCCGGCGTCTACCGGCTACCAATTCGTGACTTTCGGCTTGAATTCGCCCCCGTCAAAAGTTACTGAAGGTGACCAAGTTGCAGGATGCGGCGGGCTCGTAGGACAGCGCGCAACCTGTAGCCACCCGACGCGAACCCGCTGACGTGCGGGTTTGTGTGACGCGACACGCTCATGGGAATTGCCCTCGACAGTGGAGATGCCTACGGTGCAGCGCAGTGTGATGCCCGATCTGCTCCCCACCCCGCACCGTGCGGGGGCGTCCGGAGGTTGTTGTGAACAAGTCCCAGTTGGTTGACCGCATCGCCCAGCAGATCGAGGGTGGGCGGTCGAACGCCACCAAGGCGGTCGACGCGGTGTTCGACGCGATCCAGGAGGCCGTGGCCGGCGGCGAGAAGGTCACGATCACCGGGTTCGGTGTGTTCGAGCGGGTGGAGCGCGCCGCGCGCACGGGCCGCAACCCCGCGACCGGCGAGCCCGTCCACGTCGCCGCGTCCGTGGTGCCGAAGTTCCGTCCCGGCTCGGAGTTCAAGGCCAGCGTCTCGGCCAGCAGCGACTGAGCGGCCGACGGCCGTGCCCTCACGCGGCCGCGCTCCGGAGCGAGCGTGGACACCCACGACGCTCCGGGGCGCGGCCGCGGCGGACGCAGAGCCCGCCGCCGCCCGTCTGCCCTGCTAGCTAGCGGCGCCCGCGCTCGTACGCCTGCGCCATCAGGTCGGCCTGGTAGTCCGAGAGGCGCTCGTCGTTCGCCGAGGTCGTCTGGCGCTCCCAGCGGCCGTCGGCGGCCAGGGTCCAGGCCTCCACCTGGTCGGAGAAGGCGTGGTCGAGCATCCCCCGTACCGTGGCCTGCCGCTCGGTGTGCGGGACCCGCACCAGCGCCTCGATCCGGCGGTCCAGGTTGCGGTGCATCATGTCGGCGCTGCCGATCCAGAACTCGCCGACCGAGGCGAACTCCAGGACCCGACTGTGCTCCAGGAACCGTCCGAGGATCGACCGGACGTGCACCGTCTCGGACAGCCCCGGCACCCCCGGCCGCAGCGCGCAGATGCCGCGCACCAGGCAGTGCACCGGCACCCCGTCGCGGGACGCCCGGTAGAGCGCGTCGATGATCTTCTCGTCCACCAGGCTGTTGACCTTGACCCGGATGCCGCACTCGCGGCCCTCCCGGGCGGCCGCGGCCTCGGCCTCGATCCGCTGGATGATGCCGTCCCGCATGTGCTGCGGGGCGACCAGCAGCGAGCGGTACTCGGTCTGCCGGCTGTAGCCGGTCAGCACGTTGAACAGGTCGGTCAGGTCGGCGCCGACGTCCGGGTCGGCGGTGAGCAGGCCCAGGTCCTCGTAGAGGCGCGCGGTCTTGGGGTTGTAGTTGCCGGTGCCGACGTGGCAGTAGCGGCGCAGCCCGCCGCGCTCCTGGCGCACCACCAGACAGATCTTGCAGTGCGTCTTGAGTCCGATCAGCCCGTAGACGACGTGGCAGCCCGCCCGCTCCAGCTCGCGTGCCCAGCGGATGTTCGCACTCTCGTCGAACCTGGCCTTGATCTCCACCAGGACGACGACCTGCTTGCCGGCCTCGGCGGCCGCGACGAGCGCGTCGACGATCGGTGAGTCGCCGGAGGTCCGGTAGAGCGTCTGCTTGATCGCCAGGACGTTCGGGTCGGCCGCGGCCTGCTCGATGAACCGCTGCACCGAGGTCGTGAACGAGTCGTATGGGTGGTGGACGAGGACGTCCACCTCGCGCAGCACGCCGAAGAAGTCCGGCGGCTCGCCCTCGTCGGTGAGCAGCCGCGGATGCGTGATCGGCACCCGCGGCGGGTCCTTCAGCTCCGGCCGGTCGAGGTCGTAGAGGGCCCAGAGCACCGACATGTCGAGCGGGCCACGGACCCGGTGGACCTCGCGGTCACTGATCTCCAGCTCGCGCATCAGCAGGCTGAGCAGGTCGTCGTCGATGTCGTCGTCGACCTCGAGGCGGACCGCCGGGCCGAACCGGCGCCGGGCCAGCTCGCGCTCCAGTGCCTGGAGCAGGTCCTCCGCCTCGTCCTCCTCGACCTCCAGGTCGGCGTTGCGGGTGACCCGGAACAGGTGCGAGTCGACGACCTCCATCCCGGGGAAGAGCTGCCCGAGATGGGCGGCGATGACCTCCTCGAGCGGGACGAAGCACGCGGTGGTGTCGTCCGGGGCGTGCCGGGGGGCGGTCTCCGTGCCGGCCCGGTCCCCGGCCGGCTCGTCAACGTCCACCCGGATCAGCCGCGGGACGTTCTGCGGCACCTTGACCCGCGCGAAGCGCTGCGCGTCGCCGCCAGGCTCGCGCACCGCCACGGCCAGGTTCAGCGACAGGCCGCTGATGTAGGGGAACGGGTGTGCCGGGTCGACCGCGAGCGGCGTGAGCACCGGGAAGATCTGCTCGTGGAAGTAGTCCCGCAGTCGCTCCCGCTGCGGGTCGCCGAGCTGGTGCCACAGCTGGATCGTGATGCCCGCGTGCGCGAGCGAGGGCGCCACCTCGTCGGTGAAGCAGCGCGAGTGGCGGGCGGTGAGCTCGGCGGTGGTGCGGCTGATCAGGTCGAGCTGCTCGCGGGCGGTCAGCCCGTCGGCCGAGCGGACGGCCAGCCTCGTGGCGTGCCGGCGCATCAGGCCGGCCACCCGGACCATGTAGAACTCGTCGAGATTGCTCGCGAAGATGGCCAGGAACTTCGCCCGTTCCAGCAATGGGGTCGAGACGTCCTCGGCGAGTGCGAGGACACGGCTGTTGAAATCAAGCCAGGACTTCTCGCGGTTGATGTAGCGGTCCGGCGGGAGGTCCGAAGGGGTCGGCGTGCGGGGCGCCTCCAGGGGCTCCAGCAGCGCGCTTCGGGCCTTCCGTTGCGGCTGATCCGTACGGGTCGCCACCAGCTCGCTCATGCTTGTCCATGCTGCCAGGACTGAGTGAACACGGCAGCCTCGAAGTATGACGATGTGAGGTAATCATGAGGATTGGTTGTGTCGTCCGGGCTGCTGAGATGTCCTGTACCGCTGCCGTTCGGTGACAGTCGTGCCGCGATGCGGCGTTTGTTAACGGACGGGAAACAGGCCAGAGTGACGATCGGTGGCGTGGTGGAGACTCCTGGGGTACCCGGCGGCCGGCTCACGCCCGCCGGGCCGGCGTCTGCCGCGCCCGACATCGCGGGCGCGCAGCGGGTCACCTACCGGGTGAGTCAGCGGTTCCGGTACACCTATGACGGCAGAGCGACGAACCTCGACCACCGGCTTGTCGCGGTGCCCCCGCCACGGCACGGCGGCCAGTTCCGCCGGTCCGTCGACCTGAGGGTCTCCGCCCCGGAGGCGCGCACGACCTGGCAGCGCGGGCCGGACGGCCTTCAGATCGCCAACATCCGGATCGACGTCGTGCCGCCGACGCTGGACTTCGATGTCACCGTCGTCGTCGAGCGGATCGCCCGGGCCGGGTGGCCGACGCTGCCGGCGTCCGCGCTGAGCAGCCGGCGCCTGCTGACCGCCACCGCTCTCACCGCCCCCACCCCGGCGATGATCGACGCGGCGCGCTCGATGGCCGGGCCCGACCCGGTCGCCACGGCCCGCCGGGTGTGCGGATGGGTCCACGAGCGCATCGCCTACGTCTCGGGCAGCACCGACGTCGGGACGACCGCCGCCCAGGCGCTCGCCGGCGGGCGCGGCGTCTGCCAGGACCAGGCCCACGTGATGATCGCGATGTGCCGCGCGGCCGGCATCCCCGCCCGGTACGCGCAGGGGCACATGCTGGGTGAGGGCGCCTCGCATGCCTGGGTGGAGGTGCTGGTGCCCGCGGCCCTCGCTCCGCCCGTCGCCGGGGCTCCGCCCGTCGGCGAGGCTGGCGCGCTCGCCGGGGCGGGGGCGGTCGATCCGGGGCCGGTCGAGGCGTTCACCCCCGGCGGTGTCGGCGCGGCCGCGGTGGCCTTCGACCCCTGCCACGACCGGCTCGCCGACCTGCGGTACGTCACGGTGGCGGTCGGTCGCGACTACCAGGACGTCGCACCGACCTCGGGTCGCTACGTCGGCGCGGGCCGCGGCGTCCTGGTCGCCACCGCGCGGGTCGACGTCGTTTAGAGGGCCGAGCTACTTCCGACTCAGGACCAGCCCGCCCCGCCACCGCCACACCGACCGACCGACCGACCCGCACTACCACTGTCGCCGGCCCGGTCGGCGCTGGCGCGACTGCCGGAGCCGATGCCGGTGTCGCGGCGGACCGGCGCTCGTCCGGTTTGGCCGTCCGCGACGTCTCGGTCTGACGCCATAGGGTGCCCGACGCGCCGCGCGCACCACAGGTGGACACTCTTTGTGTTTGCCTGATCACAAGATACGGTGACCCGAGGGGCTCTCCGACGAGCTGGTCTCTCGGCGTCGATTGATCGACCACGCACGAGCTGTCCTGGTTCGCGGGAGTTCCCGACGAGCGTGCCGCGGCCTGCGCCGCGGTCAGTGACCCCTCGCGAGTGATCGGGCCCAGCGGGTCCTGACCACCCGCGACGCACCGTCATCCGCGATGCACCGTCATCCGCGAAAGCCGTCATAACCCTCGGTCGCCGCCGGCTGACCCCACGGACGTCGGTGCGCAGAGAACCGGCCCATGTGCCGGTGGGGCGGACCACCGGACCACAGGGGGAGGAGGGTGGGCGTGCCTCTACTGCTCGACGGCGTCGGGATCGCGGCGGGTCTCACCGCGGCCGCCGGCTGCGTGTGGACAGGCCGCCGGCTCGGGCGGGCCCACGGCAGATGGCTGATCTGGGTCGCCGCGGCGCTGGTGGCGTGGACGGCCAGCCAGTCGGCGTGGGTTGTCGACGGGCGTGAGGGTCAGCGGCCCCGCCGGCCGTCCCTGGCGGATGTCGGCTACCTGGCGATGCCCGTCCTGGCACTCGCGGCGCTCGCCGCGACCCCGACCGCGCGGGCGCGCCGGCCGGTGAAGCAGCCGGATCTGCCGCCCCTGCCGGCGGGTGTGCCGATCGCGGGCGGGCCGGGGGCCTCCGGTGGTTCCGGTGGCTTCGGTGGTTCCGACCGGGTCCGCCGGTCGCGGGCGGAGCGCACCGGTGACGGCATCGCGGGCCTGGTGGACCGGCTGCTGCTTGCCTGCTCGGTGATTCTCGTCGGCTGGGGGCTCGGGGTGCGCCCCGCGCTCGCCGCCGCCGGCACGGACGGGTGGAGCCGCGCCGTGGCGGCCGTCTATCCCGCCGGGGCGGTGCTGCTCGTCGTCGCCGCGCTGCACGCCACAGCGTTCCGGCGGCCTCCGGACCGGGTCCGGATCCTCGCGGCCGCCGTGGGCCTGTTCCTGATCGTCGCCTCGACCTCGTGGCTTCGCGGGCCGACCGACGCCGCCGCCTTCCCGGCGGTGGTCGGGGTCGTGCCGATCGTCGGCTGCGCGTTCGTCCTGCTGGCCGTGCTGCGCGCGGCCGGCGGCGCCGACGCGGGCGACGCCGGCGACGGGTCCGAGCGCTGGGGCTTTCTCCTGGTGCCCACGCTGGTCGCCGGCTGCGCGACGGCGACGGTGCTGGCCGGCCTCGCCGGCGGCCACCGCCTCGACGGCGTCGAGATCGGGCTGGCCGCAGTGGTAGTCGCCGGGATGGTGGCCGACCGCCTGGTGGCGGCCCGCGCGGGCCGCCAGCTCGCCCAGCGGGTCCACGCCGCCGAACGGGAGATCCACCACCGGGTCTTCCACGACCCGCTCACCGAGTTGGCGAACCGCGCGCTGTTCCAGCACCGGCTGCGCGGCGCCCTGACCGACCGCTGGCGCTCCGGCGACGACCGGTCCGGTGGCGACATCGCCATCCTGTACTGCGATCTTGACGACTTCAGTGCCCTCAACGACAGCCTCGGCCCGGCGGCCGGTGACCATCTGCTGCGCACCGTCGCGCAGCGGCTGCGGCACTGCGTGCGCACCACCGACCTGGTCGCCCGGGTCGGCGCGGACGAGTTCGCGGTACTGCTGGCCGGCGGCGACGAGTCGCCCGAGGTGGTCGGGGAGCGGGTGCTGGCCGCGCTGCGCCACCCGATGGCGGTCGGCGGGCGGTCGCGCTCGATCCGCGCCAGTGTCGGGCTCGCTGTCGCCCGCCGCACCCACGAGACCGGGGAGTCGCTGCTTCGGCACGCCGAGACGGCCGTCCACGTGGCCAAGTGCTCGGGCAAGAACCGGCTGGTGACCTACCGGCCCGGGATGGCCTCGCCGGAGGCTGGCGCGCACCTGGCCGACGCGCTGGCCACGGCGCTGCGCCGCGGCGGGCGCTCGGCGGGCTTCGACGTCCACTACCAGCCGATCGTGCGGCTGCGGGACGGGCACCCGGTGGCGCTCGAGGCCCTCGCCCGCTGGACCGACCCGGGGCGCGGGCCCGTCCCGCCCGGCACGTTCGTCGCCGCCGCCGAGAACGGGGGGATGGTCGGCCTGCTCGACGACCTGGTGCTCACCCGGGCGTGCACCGAGGTCGCGCTGGCCTACCCGGCCGGCTCGCGGCTGCGGCTGCATGTGAACGTCTCGGCGAGCCGGATCACCGACACCAGGCTGCGTGACAGCGTCGCCCGGGTGCTCGCCGCGAGCCGGCTCGACCCCCGCCGGCTCGTCGTGGAGGTCACCGAGACCAGCCGGATCGCGGATCTCTCCGCCGCGGCCGACGTGCTCTCGGGCGTGCGGGACCTGGGGGTGGCGATCGCGCTGGACGACGTCGGCGCGGGCAACACGAGCCTGGCCGTCCTGCACCGGCTGCCGGTGGACGTCGTCAAGCTGGATCGCACGCTCATCGAGTCCCCGATGGACGGCAGCCGGGTCTCGAACCTGCGTCGCTCGATGATCGACGTCGCCCACGCGCTCGGGGCGGTCGTGGTCGCCGAGGGCATCGAACGGGAGTCGCAGCTGGTGGAGCTGGACCGTCTCGGCTGCGAGCTCGGCCAGGGTTTTCTCTTCGCGCGGCCCGGGCCGCTGTCGGGTCTGCCGCCCATCGGCGGCGGTCCCGGCGGTGGTCCCGGTGACGGCGAGGACGGCTATGGCTCCGGCGGGGGGGAAGGCGGGTCCCGGAAGTGGTGAGGCCCGGTCCAGCGGCGCCTCGTGCCCTGGCGGTGGGGCGGGATGAGCCCGAACACGGTGGCGGCCGAGCCGGAGCCGGCGCGGTTGACGGCGCCACCCGCCAGCACCCAGGCCCCGGTGGGCGGGAGCGCCTCGAGGTTCGCCAGGTTCTCCAGGGAGACACGGTGCTCGCGGTAGAGCGCTCTGGAGACCGCGTACGTGTCGTCCGAGCCCGGGTCGGGGCCGAAGGTGTCCGACCCCAGGGCACCCCGCCGCCCGAGCCGGCCGGTCTCGATCAGCCAGCGCACGGCGGCCAGCCCGAAGCCGGGCTGATGGATGCCTCCGTGCTCGTCCAGGTTCGGGTAGGCGGGCGTGCCCCAGTGGCGGTCCCATCCCGTCCACGCGATCACGGCGGCACCGGCGGGGATGCGCCCGTGCCGGTGCTCGAACGCCGCCAGGTCCGCCAGGCTCACCTGGTAGTCGGGATTCTCGGCCGCCGCGGCGCGGACGTCGATCCGCACTGCGGGCAGGAACAGGTCCGCCGGGTGCAGCTCGTCGGCGAGCGCCCCCGCGGGGTCGAAGTGGCCGGGCGCGCCCCAGTGGGTGCCGGTGTGCTCGCCGCGGCGCACCAGCTGGAGGTAGTAGCCGTCCCGCTCGATGGTCGCCGCGGTGGTCAGGGTGAACTCGGGATCGCCGGGGAACACCGGCGTCGTCGCCGGGTCGTGCACGTGCGCCAGGCTGACGACGGTCACCGCACCGAGGCCGTCCCCCGCACCCCCCGCGCGGGCGGTGCGGGCCCAACGGGGCCGGTTCACGCAGCGGTGCGCGGGGACGGGTCGGCCGCGAGCGCTCGGGCGGTGGCCGGGCCCAGCCCGAGGGCGCGGGCCGTGTTGAGATCGGCGACGGTGTCGACGTCCCGACGCAGCCCGGGAACCGTGTCGGCGAGCAGGGCGGTGAGGTCGACGGCCCCCGAATCGAGGTGCGCCTCGAAGCTGCCGGGGCCGAACGAGGGGCCCAGCGAGGCGCCGGGAGCGGCGCTGAGTAGCACCGTGCCGGTGCCCACCGCGTCCGCGAGCACGCCCCTACCGGACGGCGGCGCGGCCGCCAGCGCCCGTCGCAGCTCGGCCGGGCGCAGCGCGGGGAGGTCGGCGGAGACCGCGGCGACGGCGCATCCCGGGTGTATCCGGCGGGCGAGCGCGGCGCCGTGCGCGAGCGCCGGGTTGAGCCCCCGGTTCGGCTCGTCCGCGGCCACCAGCAGTCGGCCCGTCCGCGTGAGGCCGTACGTGCCGCCCACACCGGTCGTGCCGCCCGCGCTGCCGCTCCCCGCGCTGTCAGCGCCGGCCGGGATCTCGGACCGGTCCCGCGCGAGCTCGGTGAGGGCGCGCCGCGCGCGGGGGTCGTCGGTGACGACGACGAGGCCCACGACGCCCTCGCCGGCGTCGAGCACCGCCCTCGCGGTGTCCAGAGCCATGGCCAGCGCGAGCGCGCCGCGGTCCGGCCGGTCGAGCCGGGACTTCGCGGCGGTCAGCGGCTTCAGCGGGACCAGGACGACCCAGGGCGGGGCGGTCTCGGTGGTCAGCACAGCGCCGACGATAAAACATCCGACCCGCCGCGGGCGGCCCCCGCGGCGTCCGGCATCCGCCCGCGAGGCGCCGGGCGACGGGCCCGCCGGCGGTGCCCGGGTCCTCCCGTCATGGCACGAACTCGACAGTCTTCCCGGCGCTGAGCAAGACTGCCCACTCATGGGACGACCATGGCGGGGCGGGTTCTGGATCGTGCTCGCCGCGGCCGTCATCCGTCCGCTGTCCTGCCTGCTGACCCGCCGGCGCTGGTCGGGGCAGGGGAACATCCCCGCGTCGGGGGGCGTCATCCTGGTCGCCAACCATCTCTCGACGGTGGACCCGCCCCTGCTCGCGCACTATGTGTACGCCGCCGGGCGCAGTCCCCGGTTCATGGCGAAGAGCGACCTGTGGGAGGTTCCGATCCTGCGGCGTGTGCTGGCGGGCGCCGGGCAGATCCCGGTCTACCGCCGGGATCCCAGCGCGGGCGGCGCGCTGCGGGACGCGGTCGCGGCGCTGCGCGCGGGGCGCGCGCTGGTCATCTACCCGGAGGGCGGCATCACCACCGATCCCGACTACTGGCCGATGCGCGCCCGCACGGGCGTGGCCCGGCTCGCTCTCGCGACGGGCGCGCCGGTGATCCCGGTGGCCCAGTGGGGCGCGCAGCGCATCTGGGGGCGCGACCGGCGGCCGCACCTGTTCGCCCGCCCGGAGATCCGCGTCCACGCGGGCCGTCCCGTCGACCTGAGCCGTTTCGTCGCCCGGTCCGGTGCGCCGACCGACCCGTCCGGTGTGGCCGACCCGTCCGGTGCGTGGTTGCTGCGTGAGGTGACCGACGTGGTGATGGCCGATCTCACCGCGGTGGTGGAGCTGGTCCGGGGCGAGCCGGCGCCGCCGCCGGCCGGTTCCACGGTGCCGGCCGATTCCGTGCCGCCGGCTGATCCTGTGCCGCCGGCCGGTTCGGTGGAACCGGGTCCGGAGATTCCCGGTCAGCCGGAGGCGGCGGCGTCGCCCGGGGCGCGCCCGCCCGACCCGGACGCGCCGCGGGCCGGGAGCGCGCGGTGAGGCGCGCGGCGGTCCTCACCGCCGGCTCCTGGGGGACGGTCTTCGCCAAGGTGCTGGCCGACGCGGGCGCGCGCGTCACGCTGTTCGCCCGAGACCGGGCGATCGCGGACGCGATCAACGGCCGGCACGTCAACCCTCGCTACCTGGCGGACGTCCGCCTGCCGGACCTGGTCCGCGCCACCTCGAGCCCGGAGCGGGCACTGCGCGAGGCCGACCTGGTGGTGCTCGCCGTCCCGTCGCAGGCGCTGCGCTCCTGCCTCGTCGAGTGGGCGCCACTGGTGGGGCCGGGCGCCGTCTACGTGAGCCTGATGAAGGGCATGGAGGCCGGGAGCAGCCGGCGGATGAGCGAGGTGATCGCGCAGGCCGCCGGGGTCGGCCCGGAGCGCATCGCGGTGGTGAGTGGCCCGAACCTGGCCCGCGAGATCGCCGTCGAGCACCCCGCGGCCACCGTGGTGGCCAGTGCGTCCGCGGCCACGGCGCACGCCGTCCAGGCCGCCTGCTGGACGCCGTACCTACGGCCCTACACGAACGCGGACGTCCTGGGCTGCGAGCTCGGCGGGGCGGTGAAGAACGTGATCGCGCTCGCCGCCGGGATGCTGGAGGGCATGGGCTTCGGCACCAACAGCCTGGCCTCGCTGATCACTCGCGGGCTCGCCGAGACCGCGCGGCTCGGCACGGCGCTCGGCGCGGACCCGATGACGTTCGCCGGGCTGGCCGGTCTCGGGGATCTGGTGGCCACCTGCGGATCACCGCTGTCGAGGAACCGGAGCTTCGGCGAGAAGCTCGGCCGCGGCATGACCCTCGACCAGGTGCTCGCCGAGCAGCGCCAGGTGGCCGAGGGGGTGCGCTCCTGTCGGCCGCTGCTGGCGCTGGCCGACGGGCTCGGGGTCTCCATGCCGATCACCCGCCAGGTCGAGCGGGTGCTGTACGAGGGGCTGCCGCCGCTGGAGGCGGTCAAGGACCTGATGAGCCGCGAGCCCGGCCCGGAGTACCACCTGTAACGTGGCGTGACTGCCTGTAACGCGGCGTGGACTCCGGCGGCGCCGGGAATCCGATGGACGGCATGTCACGGTCCTGTCACGATACGGCGCATTATGGGGTTCTTCGACAACGTTCCGTCGCCCGTGCCGGCGCCCCTGCCGGGGGCCGTGCGCGCTCCCTGGCTGGCTCCGCCCGACCACCAGCTCGGCGGGGTCGTCGCGGCGCCGCCGTCGCTCGGGGTGACCGGGGACACCGCTGTCTCGATCGGCGGCGTCGTCGCCTATCCGAGCGGGGTGGAGATCACGCTGGAGGTCCGCCTGCGGCCGGGGACGGCCGCCGGCGTCGACCCGAGGCTGTCCGTCGCCTGGGAGCAGGAGGCGCACCGGATGGTCCGGTTCGGCGTCGTGCTCCCCAGTGGGGCCCGAGCGGTCGCGGCCGATCCTGCTACACCGCTCGCCGCCCGTCTCGACGCGTACGTGGGCACCTCGGATGTCTCGGACGGCTCGCTGCTGACCGTCGTGGACTCCTCGGGACCGGGGGAGTACCGGGTGGGTCCCGGCGCCGTCCAGCCGCCGCGGCCGGCCTACGGGCACGGGCTCGGCTTCGCGTACCGCACATTGTCGGCCGTGTTCCCGGGCGCGCGTCAGGCGTCGGCCGTTCACCGGCTGCGGTACTGGCTGTGGCCGCTGCCGCCGGCCGGGCCGCTCACGCTGGTCGTCGACTTCCCCGCCCGCGGGCTGGCCGAGTCGCGCGTCACCGTGGACGGCTCCGCGTTGCGCGCGGCTGCCGAGCGGGCCGTGACGCTGTGGCCCGCGGGGGACGGGCTCGACGAGCCCGGCACGCCGCCGGTGGACGTCCCGACCGAGGCCGCGCGGGTGCGGGCGGCCTTCCGGCGCGCCTTCACCGGCGGGCAGGGTGAGGACCACGCCCTGAGCGCCGTCGAGGGCGGGCCGGGGCTGCGGGACGTCCTGGAACGGGTGCGGGAGCGGTTCCCGAGGCAGACCACGGGCGCGCGGGTACTGGTCGGCGAGCCTGTCTTCGACGATCCCGGGCACGCGCGGGTGCTGTTCGAGGTCGTGGTGCCGGGAGCCTCGCTGGGCGGGGTCTCCGTCGGCGCCGCGGTGCTCGTCGCCGGGGACTGGAAGGTGAGGACGCAGACCTACACCGGGGTGCTCGCCCGGTCCGGGATCGGGGTGCTCGCCGGCTGACTTGACCAGGCCGGCCGGCCCGGTCAAGTCAGGCCGGCCTGTCGGGTTGTCCTCCGCTCCGGTGGTCAGATGTTTACCGTGCGGATGCGACTCCCGCCAGTCGGGGCGGTGTGGCCCGCCCGTAGGATCACGGCTCGTGGCTGGGCTGCTGGGGCTCACGTCCCTGGCTCGAGGCTTTTCCTGTTCGCCCCTGACCCGGCGGTGCGTCGATGAACGAGGTTGACCTGGCGCGGCTTGCCGCCGTCCTGCCGGACTACACGCTCGGCGACCCGTTGGGGAAGGGCGCGTCCGGCCTGGTGCTGGCCGGGTGGCACCGCGGCATGCATCGTGACGTCGCGGTCAAGGTGATGGCGCGCGGCTACGGCCGGGCGGACGACGGGTTCGCCGCCGAGGCGCGCATCGCCGCCCGCTTCGACCATCCGCACGTCATCCGCGTCTACGACTACGTCGAGCGGGACGGGCTGCGCGTGCTCGTCATGGAGATGCTCGCCGGCGGCACGCTGACCCGGCGCCGCGCCCGGACGAGCCCGCAGGCGGCCTGCGCGGTCGGCCTCGCGGCGGCGTCGGCGCTGACCTACGTCCACAGCCGCGGCGTACTGCACCGCGACATCAAGCCCGACAACATCCTGTTCGACGCCGCCGGGCAGCTCAAGGTGGCCGACTTCGGGATCGCGAAGATCGTCGACGGGACGAGCCCGGGCGCGAGCACGGTGATCGGGACCCCCCGCTACATGGCGCCCGAACAGCTCGCGGGCGGTCGGCTGATGCCCGCCAGCGACCTCTACTCGTTGGGAGTCGTGCTTCTCGAGCTGCTGACCGGTGCGGAGGCGTTCGACCCGGCGACCTTCGTGTGGCCGGCGGGCGGGCTCGACCGGCCGGCGGGCGGGTTCGGCCCGCACCATGTCGCGACGCCGGCGGCGGACATCGCCGGCCCGGTCGCGGCGGTGGTCGCGAGCACGCTGGCCCGGGACCCGCAGGCGCGGCCGGAATCGGCGAAGGCGTTCGCGCTCTCCCTGGCCCGGGCCGCCGCCGCCGCGTACGGGCCGGACTGGCTGGACCGCTGCGGCCTGCCGCTGCACCTCGACGCGGACGTCCGCTCCGAGGCCACTCGCCGCCTGCCGGCGGGGGCCGGGCCGCGGGCGTGGCGCCAGCGGCCGGCGCCGGCCCCAGCCATCGCCGCGGCTCCGGCCCTGACCCCACCCCCGGCCGTGGGGTCCGCACCCGCCGAGGCGAGGTCCGGGGCGCGCGGCCGGACTCCCACGGTGGCCGGGAACCCGACCGTCCGGGGCACGGGGAGCCGCTTCGGCATCGGGCGGCGGGCGGCTCCGCGCCCGGCCGGCCCGCCGCTGGCGGGTCACGCCGGCTGGGTCCTGGCGGCGGACTTCTCCTCGGACGGAGCGATCATGGCCACCAGCGCCAAGGACGGCGAGGTGCTGCTGTGGGACGTCGCCGAACCGGCCGCGCCCCGGCCGATCGGGCGCCTGCCGGACGGCCCCGACGACGGCGTCACGTCGGTCGTGTTCTCGCCTGACGGGCACATCCTCGCCGGCACCAGCTGGGACGGCTCGCTGCGGCTGTGGGACGTCACCCGGCCCGGCGCTCCCCATCTGCTGGGCAGGCCGCTGAGGGCCCACGCGGGGCCCGTGCGCTCGGCGGCGTTCGCCACCGACGGCCGCATGCTCGCCACCGGAAGCGACGACCGGTCGGTCCAGCTGTGGGACATGGCCGACCGTGGCGCGCCCCGTCCGCTGGGCGGGCCGGTGACCGGCGCGACCTCGTTCGTGACCTCGGTGGCGTTCGCCCCGGACGACCACCTGCTCGTCGCCGCCGGCTACGACCGGGACGTGCTGTTCTGGGACATCGCGAACCGGCGCGCGCCGCGCCGGCTGGCACGCACCGTCGCCGGGCCCACGTCCGCGCTCGTGGCCGCGTTCGCGCCGGACGGACGGACCCTCGCGACCGGCGGCGTCGACGGTGTGATCCGGCTGTGGGACGTCACCGTCCCGGACCGCCCGACCGCGCTGGGCCGTCCGCTGGCAGGGCACGACAACCGTGTCTGGGCGCTCGCCTTCGCCCCGGACGGCCGCACCCTGGCCAGCGGCGGCTTCGACAATGTGGTCCGGCTGTGGGACACCTCCGACCGGACCCGCGCGCGGCCGCGTGGCCGGCCGCTGGCGGGCCACGCGGACTGGGTGATGTCGGTCCGGTTCGCCCCGCACGGCCGGATCCTGGCCAGCACCGGCAAGGACCAGACCATCCGGTTGTGGTCCCTGCCGTGAGCCGTTCGCCGGCTCAGCCGGTGGCGTGGCTCCCCGCGCCTCAGGCGGTCCCGGTGCTCCCCGTGGCTCCCGCGCTCCCGGTGCCCTCGGCGCCGCCGGTGGGCGGAACGTCCGCGGGCACGGTCTCGATCAGCGCGCCGATCGAGCGGAGCTTGCCCACCGGGTCCTCGTATCCGCGCTCGAGGAACCGGGTGCCGCTGATCAGGCTGGACCCCTCGGCGACCAGGGCCGCCATCACATAGGCGAACCCGGCACGTAGATCGGGGATCTCCAGGTCGGTGCCGCGCAGCCGGGTGGGACCGCTGACGACCGCCGAGTGCTCGAAGTCCCGGGACGCGAACCGGCACGCCTTGCCGCCCAGGCAGAACGTCGACAGGGCGATGTCCGCGCCCATCTCGTTGAGCTGGCGGGTGTAGCCGAAGCGGTCCTCGTAGATCGTCTCGTGGATCACCGAGGCGCCCTTGGCCTGGGTCAGCAGCACGGCCAGCGGCTGCTGCCAGTCGGTCATGTACCCGGGGTGGACGTCGGTCTGCACGTGCGTCGCGGTGAGCTCGCGCGCCCGGTGGAAGGTCAGCCCGTGCGGGCTCACCTGGAACTCCCCGCCGAGGCGGCGCAGATGGTTCAGGAAGGTCGCCACGTGCTCCTGGCGGGCCCCTACGACGTCCACCCGGCCGTTGGTCGCGACGGCCGCCGCGGCGAACGAGGCGACCTCGATGCGGTCGGGGATGGCCTCGTGCGTCGCCCCGCGCAGCGCCTCGACGCCCTGCACGACGATCGTGCGGTCGACCTCGACGTCGACCAGCGCGCCCATCTGCTGCAGGAAGAGGATGAGGTCGATGATCTCAGGCTCCACCGCGGCGTTCGAGATCACCGTGGTGCCCTTGGCCCGCACGGCGGCCAGCAGCAGGTTCTCGGTGGCCCCGACGCTCGGGAACGGCAGCGTCACGTGCGCCCCGTGCAGGCCCAGGGTCTTGACCTCGACCGAGCGGAGCTGCTCGGTGATCTCCGCGCCCATGGCGCGCAGCCCGCGCAGGTGGAAGTCGACCGGCCGCTTGCCGATCCGGCAGCCGCCGGGCAGCGGGACGACGGCCTCACCGACCCGGTGCAGCAGCGGGCCCATCATCAGGATGGGGATGCGGTTGACTCCGGAGTAGGCCTCGGCGAGCGAGGCGTCCTCGATGCGCGGGGTCGTCACCCGCACCGTGTGCGAGTCGAGCCACTCGACCTGCGTTCCCAGCTCGGCGAGCATGCCGAGGACGACGTCCACCTCGACGATGCGCGGCACCCGGCTCAGCGTGCAGGGCTCGGGGGTCAGCAGGGTGGCGACGAGCAGCTTGGTGACCGAGTTCTTGGCGCCGGAGACCTCGACGGACCCGGTGAGCGGCGCACCGCCGACGATCCTGTACCAGTGGCGGTCCGAACCCGCGGGTGTGGTCGTACCGGAACTGGGTTCCCTCACGGGCTGCCTCCACGGCGATGAGTCGGATGCGCCAGGTTTTCGGTGCGTCAGCTCCTGGCTGAAGCCGGGGAGATTCAATCAGACCGAGTGACGGGCGCCACGGGGCGTCCGGGCACGTGCCGCGGTGGCGCGATGGGCGAACATGTGTTCGAATACGTTCCGTGCGGATGATCGCGGAGAGCTACCGGCCCGGACCGCTGCCGCCGGCGGCGCCCCGCCGTGGGCGGTCCGGCCCGGGTCAGATGGTGCCGGCCCGGGTCAGATGGCCGTGGTCGACGGGCCCGATCCCGGCGCCGAGCGGAAAGCCGGCGGCGAGCGCTCCGGTCACATATGTCTTGGCCGCCCGCACCGCGGTCGGGACGTCGTCGCCCCGTGCCAGGTGCGCGGCGATCGCGGAGGCGAGCGTGCAGCCCGTCCCGTGGGTGTGCTCGCGCGGCAGCCGCTCGGCGCGCAGCAGGATGTCGGTCGACCCGTCGGTCAGCAGGTCGACGGCGTCGCCCGGCAGGTGGCCTCCCTTGACCAGCACCCACGCCGGGCCCAGGGCGAGCAGGGCTGCCGCGGCGCGATGCAGGTCGGTCTCGTCGGTGACCTCGATGCCGGTCAGCAGCCGCACCTCGTCCAGGTTCGGGGTGACGACAGTCGCGCGGGGGAGGAGCTCGGTGCGCAGCACGTCCACCGCGTCGGCGGCCAGCAGCGGGTCGCCGTGCTTGGAGACCCCCACCGGGTCGACCACGCACGGTGCCCCCAGCCCGGCGAGCTCCCGCGCCACCACCCCGACGAGGGGCGCGGAGGAGAGCATCCCGGTCTTCACCGCGTCCACGCCGATGTCGTCGGCGACGGCGCGGATCTGTGCGCGCACCGCCTCCGGGGGGAGGTCCCAGACGCCCTGCACGCCGAGGGAGTTCTGCGCCGTCACCGAGGTGATCGCGCTCATCCCGTGCACACCGAGCGCCAGCATCGTTTTGAGATCCGCCTGGATGCCGGCGCCGCCCCCGGAGTCCGATCCGGCGATGGTCAACACCCGGGGCGGGGCCGGGTTCGGTGGTATCGCTGGCGTCATGGCGTGTGGATCCTCACAGTGAGGTCTGGAGCGGGCCTGGCGGGCCTGAAACGGCCGAGTTCACCGGCTGCGGGGCGCGGTTCCTCCGTGCCAGTCGGGCGATCAGAGCAAATTCCTCGCCGCAGACCCTCTCATCCGGCCCGTTTGCCTGTTACCTTCTGTCAGCCCGTGTCTGCTCGACGGGCTGTCGACGTCCGACGAGGGAGCGTCTGTGGTCCACGCGTATATCCTTATCCAGACCGAGGTCGGCAAGTCGGCATCGGTGGCCAAGGAGATCGAGCAGATCCCGGGGGTCACCCAGGCCGAGGATGTGACCGGTCCCTATGACGTCATTGTGCGCGCGCAGGCGGCCAGCGTCGATGACCTGGGAAAACTCGTGATGTCACGAGTCCAGTCGGTTGACGGCATCACTCGTACCCTGACGTGCCCCGTCGTCCATTTCTGACTCGGCACGACCCGTCCGCCGGCTCGTGCCCCAGGGCGCGGGCCGCGCGGCGGGTCCGGCTTCTCCCGCTCTGTATCGCCGGTCTGGCCGGTCTGGCGGGTCCGCTCACCGCGTGTGGTGGGCCCGGGCCTGTGGCGATCACCGGTGCGCCCGCGCCGGCCGGTGCGGACCGGGCGTCCTGCGAGGCGCTGACCGCCGCTCTGCCCGACTCGCTGGGTGACGGTCTCGACCGCCGTGAGGTGGAGCCTCCCGCTCCGACCGCGGCGGCGTTCGGGTCCGACCCGGTCGTTCTCACCTGTGGAGCCTCCGGCGTCGCGGCGACCTACCGGCCTGACTCGACCCTCTCCGAGGTCGATCAGGTCGCCTGGTTCACCGAGGACGTCGGTTCCCAGGTCCGCTACTCCACCCCGACCAGGACCCCCCAGGTGGTGCTGACCCTGCCGGCGGACCGGCAGGCGTTCGAGGTCCTGGTGGCCCTGGCGCCGGTGGTTCGCGCGCACACCAGGTCCACGGTCGCCTGACGCCGGGTCCGGGGCGGGCCAGGCTCTGGGCTCAGGCCGCCGGGCCCCGGGTTCGGGTCTGGGCGGCGCCTGGCCTCGCCTCACGGTGGCCCTCACGGTGGCGTCAGGCCGGCGTCAGCGAAGGCCCGCGCCGTCGCGCAGGGCGAGCCGGACGAGGCGGTCCACCAGGGCCGCGTAGTCGATCCCGGAGGCCGCCCACATCCGCGGGTACATCGACATCGGGGTGAACCCGGGCATCGTGTTGACCTCGTTGAGGACGATCTCGCCCGACGGCGTGACGAACATGTCGACCCGCGCCAGCCCGGCGCAGTCCAACGCCTCGAACGCGGCGACCGCGGTCGCGCGGACCCGCTCGGTCAGCTCACCCGGCAGGCGCGCGGGCACGTCGAAGACGGCTCCGTCCGAGAGGTACTTCGCCTCGAAATCGTAGAAGCCGGCAGACGAGGTGATGGTGACCTCGGCCGGCACGCTCGCCTCCGGGCCGGAGCCGTCGAGGCTGTCGAGGACGCCGCACTCGATCTCGCGGCCGACGACCGCCGCCTCGACGAGTGTCTTCGGGTCGCTGGCCCGGGCCGTCTTCAGTGCCGTGTCGAGGTCGGCCCAGGCGTCCACCCGGCTGATGCCGATGCTGGAGCCGCCGCGCGCGGGCTTGACGAAGACGGGGAGCCCGAGCCGCTCGCGGTCGGGCTCCGACAGCGCCTGGCCGGGCCGCAGGACGGCGTAGGGGCCGACGGGCAGGCCGGCTGCGGCGAGCATGCTCTTCATGTGCTGCTTGTCCATGGCCGCGGCGCTGGCGAACACTCCGGAGCCCACGTAGGGCAGCCCGGCCATCTCGAGCAGGCCCTGGATCGTGCCGTCCTCGCCGAACGGCCCGTGCAGCAACGGGAAGACCACGTCAACGGGGCCCAGGTCGCGCAGCGCCGCGGACGGGTCGTGCACCACCACCGGCGCCGCGGACGGGCTCGGGGGCAGCGTGACGGCCAGGCCGGCCGACGCGTCGACGACGGGGAGATCCGTGCCCACCGGGGCGAGCGCCGGACTGTCGTCGGGCAGCACCGCCCAGCGGCCCTCGGTGTCGATGCCGACCGGGATCACGTCGTAACGGGACCGGTCGAGCGCCCGCAGCACCCCGCCGGCGGACACGCACGAGATCGAATGCTCCGTGCTACGGCCGCCGAACAGAAGGACGAGCCGAACCCTGCGCGTGGAGGCTCCCATGCCGGGACAGTAGCCGATGCCCGTGGAGCCCTGGCCGAAGCCCTCCAGAGGGTCGCCCGGCCTGTCTACAGGCCGCCGCGGTGCCGCCCCGGTCAGGTCGCTGTGGCGGGATCCGGGCGCCGGCCGGGTCAGCCGCGGGTGACCTTGCCCGCCTTCAGGCACGAGGTGCAGACGTTGAGCCGCTTGGGTGTACGGCCGACCATCGCCCGGACGGTCTGGATGTTGGGGTTCCAACGACGGCGGGTGCGCCGGTGGGAGTGGGAGACCGACATGCCGAAGCCCGGCCCCTTGCCGCAGACGTCACACACCGAAGACACGAGAACACTCCGTCAATCGCGATGGCCGGGAACTGCCGGCCGCTCTAGCCTGTAGTCGACTGCGAGGCTACCCCAGTCGTGGCGATCGAGGTCGCCGCGGCCTGCGCCGGTGGGTGAGAGACCCGCGCCGATGGGCGGAGGAGGCGATCGGCCTGCCCGGGCGTCCGTGGCGGGGACGAGCCTGCTGTCGAGAGTGGCCGGCCCCCCCGACGTCCGAGACCGGGACGAGCCGGCCACCGAGAGTGTCGGTGGTGCGGTGCAGTATCGAAGGGTGCTCGACCTTGACACCCCGCTGAAGGGCCCGCTGGGAACGCGCACCGCCGCGCTGCTCGCCGACGGCCTGGAACTCGACACCGTCGGGGATCTCCTCGACCACCTCCCGCGGCGCTACCACGAGCGCGGCGAGCTCACCGATCTCCACGAGCTCGCCGTCGGCGAGATCGCCACCGTGCAGGCCCGGGTGACGAAGGTCGTCCGGCACCAGGGCCGGCCCGGGTCGGGCGGCGGGCCGCGCCGGCGCGGCGGTGGTGGCCGCACGGAGATCACGGTCACCGACGGCCGCGGTGAGCTCTCGCTGGTGTTCTTCAACCAGCAGTGGCGGGCGAAGGAGCTCGTCCCCGGCACGACCGCGCTGTTCGCCGGCAAGGTGGCCGAGTTCCGCGGCCGGCGCCAGCTCATCCATCCCGAGGTCCATCTCCTCGACGCGCCAGACCCCGAAGGCGGTGTCGACGGGGCCGACGGCGTCGACGGGGCCAGCGGTGCCGATGGAGTCGGCGTCGTCGAAGGAGCCGGCGGTGCCGGGAGCGGCGCCGCGGCGGCGGGCGAGCCGGCCCCGGTGGCCGCCGGATTCGCCGGCTCCCTCGTCCCGATCTACCCGGCCACGGCGAAGATCACGAGCTGGACGCTGGCGCGCTGCCTGCGGCTGGTGCTCGACTCGCTCGGCGAGCTGGACGATCCACTTCCGGCGGTGCTGCGGTCCCGGCATCGCCTCGCCAGCCTGCGCAGAGCCTACGAACTGGCCCACCGCCCGACCTCGCGGGCCGACATCGCCGTCGCCCGCACCCGGCTGAAGTGGGACGAGGCGCTCGTCGTGCAGGTCGCCCTCGCCCAGCGGCGCCGGCGCGCGGAGCTGGCCGCCACGGTGTCCCGGCCGGGGTGCGCCGGCGGCCTGCTCGACGCGTTCGACGCCGCGCTGCCGTTCGCGCTGACCGACGGCCAGCGCGAGGTGGGGGAGACCATCGCGGCCGAGATGGCCAGGGCGTTCCCGATGCACCGGCTGCTGCAGGGCGAGGTCGGCTCGGGCAAGACGGTGGTCGCCGTGCGGGCCATGCTCACCGCCGTCGACTCGGGTGGGCAGGCCGTCATGCTGGCACCCACCGAGACGCTGGCGGCCCAGCATCACCGCAGCCTGCTCAAACTGCTCGGCGACCAGGCCCGGGCCGGCGAGCTCGGGGTGGACGGCCCCGCGACCAGGGTGGCGCTGCTGACCGGCTCGATGCCGGCCCGGGCCCGGCGCGAGGTGCTCGCCGCCGTCGCCGACGGCAGCGTCGGCCTCGTCGTCGGCACCCACGCGCTGCTCGGCGCGGACGTCGCCTTCGCGGACCTGGCCCTGGTCGTCGTCGACGAGCAGCACCGGTTCGGCGTGGAACAGCGCGACGAGCTGCGCTCGCGGGGCCGGCGCCCGCCGCACCTGCTCGTCATGACCGCGACGCCCATCCCGCGCACCGTGGCCATGACGGTGTTCGGCGATCTCGAGGTCTCCACGCTGAACCAGCTCCCGGCCGGGCGCTCGCCGATCTCGACCTTCGTCGTCCCCACGACGAAGAGTCACTTCATGGACCGGATGTGGGGCCGGGTGCGCGACGAGGTCGCCGCCGGGCACCAGGCGTACGTGGTATGCCCCCGGGTCGGCGACGGCGAGGGCGGAGACGGCGGCGAGGAGCCGTCCGGGCCGCCCGCGAGCGGGGCCGGCCCGCGGGAAGGGGAGCGCGTCGGCGCGACGGTCACCGAGGTGCTGCCCCGGCTCGCCACGGGCGAGCTCGCCGGCCTGCGCGTCGAGGGCCTGCACGGGCGGCTGCCCTCCCCGGTCCGGGATGAGATCATGACCCGCTTCGCCGCCGGCGAGGTGGACGTCCTGGTGGCCACCACGGTGATCGAGGTCGGCGTGGACGTCCCGAACGCCACCGTCATGATCATCATGGATGCCGACTGGTTCGGGGTGTCCCAGCTGCACCAGCTGCGCGGGCGGGTGGGGCGGGGCAGTGCGCCCGGGGTGTGCCTGCTGCACACCTCCGTCGACGGCGCCGCGCCGGCCGCCGAGCGCCTGCTGGCCGTCGCCGCGACGTCGGACGGCGCCGAGCTGGCCCGGCTCGACCTCGCCCAGCGGCGGGAGGGCGACGTCCTCGGCGCGGCCCAGTCCGGCGGGCGCCGGTCGCTGCGCCTGCTCGAGCTGCTGCGGGACGAGGACCTCATCCGCGCCGCGCGTGAGGAGGCCGGGGCGCTCGTGGCGGCGGACCCCGAGCTCGAGGGCCAGCCGGCCCTGCTGCGCCGGCTCACGGCCGCGTTGGACGAGGCCAGCGCGGCCTTCCTGGAGAAGGGCTGACCTGGCGATGACGCGGATCATCGGCGGGCACGCCGGGGGGCGGCGGCTGGTGGTGCCGCCGGGCGGCGCGACCAGGCCCACCTCCGAACGGACGAGGGAGGGCTTGTTCAACACACTCGCGACGCTGGTGGATCTCGCTGGAGCAAGGGTCGCGGACCTGTACGCGGGCTCCGGCGCGGTCGGGCTCGAGGCGTTGTCCCGCGGCGCGGTGCACGCCCTGCTCGTCGACCGGGACGCGGCGGCGGTGCGCACCCTGCGCCGCAACGCGGAGGCCCTCGGCCTGGCCGGCGCCGAGGTGGTGCGCTCGGCGGTGGAACGGGTCCTGTCCGCCACCCCGGCTGAGGCCTATGACGTGGTCTTCCTCGATCCGCCCTACGCCCTGCCCGGCGCCGAGCTCGACGGCGTGCTCAGGCAGCTGGTCGGCGGCGGATGGCTGGCCCCGGGCGCGGTCTGTGTGGTCGAGCGCGCGTACCGGAGTGGTCCCGTGACCTGGCCGGACGGTCTCATAGCACTGCGTGAGCGCAGGTACGGAGAGGGGGTCCTCTGGTACGGTAATCGATCATGAGGAGGGCAGTCTGTCCCGGATCGTTCGACCCCATCACCAACGGTCACCTCGACATCATCGTCAGAGCGAGCAAGCTCTTCGACGAGGTCGTCGTCGCCGTTCTGATCAATAAATCGAAGGCTCATCTGTTCACGATCGAAGAACGGATCGACCTCATCCGGGATGCGGTGCGCAGCCATCCCGACGCACCCACCAACGTCGTAGTGGACTCGTCGCACGGCCTGCTGGTCGACTTCTGCCGGGTGCGCGGCATCCAGTCCATTGTTAAGGGCCTGCGGGCCGTCAGTGATTTCGACTACGAGCTGCAGATGGCACAGATGAACCACTCGCTGGCCGGAGTGGAGACCCTGTTCATGAGTACGAACCCGCAGTACGCGTTCCTCTCCTCGAGCCTTGTCAAGGAAGTCGCCCGCTACGGCGGCGACGTCTCCGGGCTGGTGCCGGACGTCGTCCTCAAGGGCCTGCGGGACCGCTCCGCGCCCTAGCCGCCCGAGTGTGGACCGATCGCCGGCGGCACCCCTGTGGGCGCCGCCGGCGGGCGTCTGCCCTCAGGTGGTCGTTGTGTTTCTGTCGTGATGACGTGTGCGCGGCGGGGTCGTATCGTCGCGTCGCGTCGATATCGGGCTTCCGGGTCGTCGTGGCGGGTCCGTGTCGGTTAGCGGAGTGTCGCTGCCGGGTGCTCCGTCAGCCGGTCGTAACCTACCGGTCATGGATGATCTCGCTGAGCGCCTCGACCTGATCATCGCCGTGGTCGAGGGGGCGCGGGCGATGCCGCTGACGACGTCCTGTGTGCTCAACCGCGCCGAGATGCTCGAGGCGCTGGAGGACCTGCGGGCGCGGCTGCCCGAGCGGCTGGCCGACGCCGACCGGGTACTGGCGGACAGCGAGGCGATCATCGACGACGCGCACCGGCGGGCCGCCGCGATCGTGGCCGACGGCCGGCGCGAGGGCGCCCGACTGGCCTCGGGCAGCGCGGTGGTCGCCCAGGCGGAGGCCGACGCCGCGGCGATCATGGCGGCCGCCCGCCAGGCGTCGGACGACATGCGCAGCCAGATCGACTCCTACGTCGACGGCAAGTTGGCCGGGTTCGAGGAGGTCCTCGACCGCACGCTCGCCTCGGTCGCCCGGGGCCGTGAGCGGCTGGCCTCCCGTGGCGCTGTGGCGGGCGCGGCCGGCGCCCACGGCGGGGCCGGCGGTCCGGCCGGCCCGCACCAGTTCGGGGGAGTGGGGCCGGCGGCGGCCGCACCGGTGGGCTCGTGGTCGGCGGCGGTCGGCGCCGGCGGAACGGACCTCCACCCGGCGGTCTCCGGCAGCGGCCAGGCGGGCCCGGAGGCGGCTTTCTCCGGCGCTGGCGCTCCGCACGCCGGCGGTCCGCACGTCGACGGAATGCACGACGGAATGCACGGTGGTGGGATGCACGGCGGCGGGATCGATCCGGCTGGCGTCAACGCCGCCGGCGTCGGCCCGGCCGGTCTCGGCGGGCCGCTGAACAACGCCGCCGCGCCCGGGCAGCGGATGGACCCCGACCGGTCTGAGGACGGCGAGCGGTGGGCCGGTGTGCCCGCCGCGCGCGGTGGCATGACGGGCCATGTCCGGCTGACCTCCGGCGCGGGAGCACCGATCGGATAGTCTGGTGGTCCGTGCCCGGTGACGTGGGCGCGTCCTCCCGACACATCCAGGTCGTCACCCAGGTCGTTCGGCCTCCGGGCCGGGCCGGCCGGCGTCCACGCCGATCGGTTCACGGCCGGCCGGGTGGCGGCGATTCGGGAGGCTCGGGGCGGGTGCATTCCGGGTCCGTACGACCGGTGCCCGTCCCCAGGTCACTCCGACATCGACCGCGACGTGAGAACATCTGCTGTGACAGCCATGACCACACAACGAGCCCGTCGGCGCGCCCCCCGGGGGCCCTACGTCCTCGACACCCGAGAGCTCGGCCGCCGGCCGGGCTCGCTGCGGCGCGTCGAGACGACGATCGTCCAGCCGTCGGATTTCGGCACCGAGCTGGTGCGCGTGCCCACCGGTGCCGCCGTCGAGCTCGACCTGCGGCTCGAGTCCGTCATGGAGGGCGTTCTTGTGAGCGGGGTGGTCACCGTCCCCCTCGTCGGCGAGTGCGGCCGCTGCCTCGACGAGGTCTCCGACTCGGCGTCCGTGGAGATCCTCGAGCTGTTCTACTACCCGGAGCGGGCCGTCGAGACCGAGGACGAGGACGACACCAGCGTCCTCGTGGACGATCACGCCGATCTCGAGCCGGTGGTGCGTGACGCCGTCGTGCTCAGCCTCCCGCTGTCGCCGGTCTGCCGTCCCGACTGTGCCGGCCTGTGCGTCGACTGCGGTGGGCGGCTCGACGATCTCGGGCCGGACCATTCCCACATCCAGCAGGACCCGAGGTGGGCGGCTCTGTCCGGCCTTGCCGAGGCCCCTGCCACCACCAATAACAAGGAGAAGGACTAGTGGCAGTCCCGAAGCGGCGCACCTCGCGCAGCAACACCCGGTCCCGTCGGGCGCAGTGGAAGGCCAAGGCGCCGGCGCTGTCCAAGTGCTCGCGCGGGCACACGATCCGGCCGCACACCATGTGCCCGACCTGCGGCCGTTACAACGATCGCCAGGTGCTCGACGTCTGACCACGGTGTGGCACGTGTCGCTGTCGACCTGATCGGAGCGGGCTCTCCGCCGGGCGACCTGCTCGGCGAGATCACCGCCGTCCTCGATGCCGATCCGCGGGTGACCCTGACCGTGGTGGCGCCCACGGACACGGTCGCCCTCGTGCTCGCCGAGCACGGTGTGCTCGAGGGCGGTCGCGTCCGGCTGGTGAACGCGTCACGTGGCGTGGCGCCGGGCCCCGAAGCGCTGCGTGAGGTACGTGCGCGGCGGGAGGCCGGGGTCCGCGTCGCGGCCCGTCTCGTCCGGGACGGCCACGCCGACGCGATGGTCTCCGTGGCCCCGCTCGAAGCGGTCATCGCGGCGGCCGGGTTCACGTTCGGGCTGGTGCCCGGCGCGACCCGGGCCGCCGCTGCCGCGGTCGTCGGGCCGGCCGAGTCCCCGGTGATCCTCTGTGACGCGGGCGGCTCGGTCGACGTGACCGCCGACGAGCTGGCCCAGTTCGCCCTCGCGGGCGCACGGCTGGCGCGCGTCCGGCTCGGTGTCGGCGCTCCGGCGGTCGGGCTGCTGTCGGCGCGGCCAGCCCTCCTGGACCCGCTACGCCGCTCGGCCGGTGACCTGCTCGCGTCGCTGGGCCTCGACTTCGTCGGTCCGGTCACCGCCGACAGGCTCCGGACCGGAACCGGCGTCGACGTCGTCGTCACCGACGGATACACCGGTGACGTGGTGCTCTCCGCGCTGAACCCCAGCGCGCGCCGGGCACGGCACGAGACGGACCCGGCCTGCTGGCAGGCGAACAGTTCGGACCTTCAGGGGGGAATCATCGTGCTGGGAGTGGACGGGACGGCCGTCCGAGCGGGTGGGCCGGCCGCGACGGCCCCGGTGGGGCCGGGAGCGCTGCCGGAGGCTGTCCGCGTCGCCGCGGGCGCCGTGCGCGCCGGGCTCTCCGGGGCGGTGCGGCAGGCCATGACGACGCTCGTCGACCGCCGCCGGGAACTGGCGGGGCTGCCCCGATGAGCCGGTCACAGTCGGTTCCCCCGCCGCGGGACGGGTTGGTCGAGGCGCTCGACGTCCACATCGACCCGGAGCTGCTCGACCGCGCGCTGACCCACCGTTCGTACGCGTACGAGAACGGCGGGCTGCCCACGAACGAGCGGCTGGAGTTCCTCGGTGACGCGGTGCTCGGCCTGATCGTCACGGCCGCGCTGTTCCGCCGCCATCCCGACCTCCCAGAGGGGCAGCTCGCCAAGCAGCGTGCCTCGGTGGTGAACATGCGGGCACTGGCCGACGTCGCGCGGCGGATCGGTACGGCGGGCATCGGGCCCTACCTGCTCCTCGGCCGTGGCGAGGAGGCGACCGGCGGGCGGGACAAGCCCAGCATCCTGGCCGACACGCTGGAGGCGGTGATCGGGGCCGTCTACCTCTCGAACAGCCTCGACGTGGCCTCCGGGTTCGTCCACCGGCTCTTCGACCCACTCCTCGACGAGGCGGCCGGGCGCGGCGCCGGGCTGGACTGGAAGACCTCGCTGCAGGAACAGACGGCTCTGCTGGGCCTCGGCCCGCCCGACTACGCCGTCACCGAGGCCGGCCCCGATCACGCGAAGCGGTTCACCGCGTTCGCGCGGGTCGCCGGCGAGGTGCTCGGCGAGGGTGAGGGCGGTAGCAAGAAGGAGGCCGAGCAGCGCGCCGCGGCCGCCGCCTTCGCGGTGCTCGAGAAGCGCTCGGCGGTGAACGCCGAGGACGAGCTGACGGCCGGCGCGGCCGCCGATCCGGGCGGTACCGCCACCGATTCCGGCAAAGACGCCTCCGCTCCGGGTAACGGCGCCGCCGGACCGGGTGGCACCGCCGCCGGTTCGGGTAACGGAGCTGCCGCTTCGGCTAACAGCGTCGCGTCGGGCCGGGTGTCCGCGGTGGGCGGAACGGGGTCGGCGAGCGATACGGACGTGGCGGTGAGGGCCGGCGCCGCCCAGGGCGACTCGACGCCGGCGGCGCGGGACTCCCGATGACTCTCGCCATTGGTGATGCCTGAGCTGCCCGAGGTCGAGGTCGTCCGCCGGGGCCTCGAGCGCGGGGTGGTCGGCCGCACTGTCGCCGAGGTGGAGGTCCATCACCCGCGGGCGGTCCGCCGCCATCTCGCCGGGGCCGACCACTTCGCCGCCTCGCTTGTCGGGCAGACGGTGGCCACGGCGCGCCGGCGCGGCAAGTACCTGTGGCTCGGGCTCACGCCGTCTGAACCGCCCAGGCCTCCCGAGACGCTCAAGTCGTCCGAACCGGCCGAGCCGTCCGGCCCGGGCGGCCCGGGCGGCCCGGGCGGCCCGGCGGTCGGTGACGCGCTGCTCGGTCATCTCGGGATGAGCGGCCAGCTCCTCGTGGTTCCGGCGGACAGCCCGGACCAGGTACACCTGCGGGTCCGTTTCCGGTTCACCGACGAGGGCCGCGAGCTGCGCTTCGTGGACCAGCGGACGTTCGGTGGTCTTGCTGTGGTCTCGGGCGGGGCGGAGCTGCCTGCCCCGATCGCCCACATCGCGCCCGACCCGCTCTCCGTCGACTTCGACCCGGAGCGTTTCGCCGACGCGCTGCGCCGCCGGCGCACCGGCCTCAAGCGCGCCCTGCTCGACCAGACGCTGATCAGCGGCGTGGGCAACATCTACGCGGACGAGGGCCTGTGGGCCGCGCGCCTGCACTACGCCCGCCCGACCGAGACGGTGACCCGCGCCGAGGCGCTGCGGCTGCTTGACGCGGTCCGCACGGTGATGACGGCGGCGCTGGCCGCCGGCGGTACCTCCTTCGACCGGCTCTACGTCTCGACCGAGGGCGTCAGCGGGCTGTTCGAACGCTCGCTGGAGGTCTACGGACGCGGCGGCCAGGCGTGCTCCCGCTGTGCCTCGACCATCCGCCGGGACGCGTTCATGAACCGCTCGAGCTTCAGCTGCCCGGCGTGCCAGCCCCGGCCCCGCCGGGTCCGGTGATACTCTTCGAACACGCGTTCGAATCGCTTCGCGTCGGATCGGGAGCAAGCCGGTCCAGCACGAGCCGGTCCAGCACAGGTCGGTCCAGCGCAGGTCGGTCCGGCACGCGGCGGTCGGGCGGGAAGCAGGATCCCGCAGGTATTCGACTCAGCCTCGTCGGTGGCCGTGACCGGGGGCGCTGGCGATGACAGCCGTGCCCGGTCCGGCGGGGCCTCACAGACTGTGTTCTCTTCTGGTATCCACTCCGGAGGAGGACCGTGGACGGAGGCGCCATGAACCCCGACGCTCTGCTCGGCCGCGTGCGCAAGCTGCTGGCGATGGCGGAGGCCGAGGGCCTGCCTGACGCGGCCCGGGAGAGCTACAACGCCAAGGCGGCGGAGCTCATCGCCCAGTACGGCATCGACCGGGCACTGATCGAGGACGGTTCTCCCACCGGCCCGGCCGCCGGCGACGTCGTGATGGGTATCGACGCGCCGTACGCGCGGGACAAGATCTCTCTGCTCGCCAGCGTCGCCGACCCCCTGGGCTGCCGGCTCGTGCACCGCACGGCGCCGTCTCCGGCGGGCAGCGGCGGAGCAACCCTGCACTCCGCGCACCTGTTCGGTATGGCGGTCGACATCGAGCGGGTGCAGATGATCTACACCTCGCTGCTCGTCCAGCAGGCGCACGGCCTCGCGGCGGCCTGTCCGCCGGCCTGGGAGGATCCGCGAGCTTTCCGCCGGTCCTGGATGGCGGGCTTCGCCGTCGCCGTCCGGGACAGGCTCGCTCAGGCCGAGGATGCGGCGCGCCGCAGGGCGGAGGAGAGCCGGGCGGCCGACCCGGCCGCCGTCGGGCCGGCCGCCCGGCGTTCGGTCGCGGTCGTGCTGGCCAGTCGGGAGGGCCTGGTAGAGGCACATCTCGCCCGCGTCTATCCGCGTTTGCGCACTACCCGAACGAGGCAGCTCTCCGGATCCGGCGGTCGGGACGGCTATCAGGCCGGCCAGCGGGCAGACCTCGGGGAGGGCAGGCGGGTGCCGTCGCAGCGGCGGGCGCGGCGGCAGATCAGTTGACCGGATGACGGGGCCGTGCGCAGATCCGCCCGAGGGCTGACCTGGAGTCGGTGTGGCGCCAGGAGTCGGTGCGACCAGGACCCGGCCGCACCGACTCGCCAGATACCTCAGATACCTACAGCTTGCCGCCGGGCAGGTTGGGCACCGCGGTCTGAGTCGGCCGCTCGCCGCGCGGCGGCGCGTAGCCCGGCCCGATCACCTCCTCGGAGGGGGCCGGGGCCGGCGTCACGGTGCGGACGCCCTCGGTGCTGGCGTGCGGAACCGGGGTGACTCCACCGTCCTGATGAAAGTCCTGACCACAACCGGAGAGGAGGAGTGCGGCACCTATCGAGCCCGCGGCGGCGGCACACGCGAGAGATCGCCGAATCGCGGATCGCCTCGGCGTGTGCACGCGGTCACCAACGGTGGTCTCGCTCGACGGCGTCCCACGTCGCGGCCCGGCCTGAACGGTGGCCTGGGCGTCCCTGTTGAGCTGCGCGCTCTCGATGCACATGGTGTCCACAATGGCTAGTACCCTACCGCCCCGATGAACGAGGTTCGCGCGACGAAGGACGCCTCCGGCGGGGACGTGGTCCGCCTCACCGCCCGGGTCGAAGGTCTTGTCCAGGGAGTCGGGTTCCGTGACTACGTGCGCACCAAGGGCCGTCGTCTCGGGCTGGTCGGCTCTGCCACCAATCTGCCCGACGGTGCCGTAGCGGTGATCGCGGAGGGTGAGCGGGGCGCCTGCGAGGCGCTGCTCGAGCTGCTGGTGACCGGTCACACCCCGGGGCACACCGAGCGGGTCGATCATGTCTGGGGCGAGCCGCGAGGCGGATTGGCTGGCTTCCTGCGGCGCTGAAGCGCGTCGGACGAAGGGCACGAACGCGTCGATTGAACAGACGCGCAATCTGCGGCGACGCGTGTACGAACGGCATCGGACTTCGCGGAGAAGCCTTCGGCGGCGTGAGTGCGTTTTTGCCTGGTGGGACCACGCCGTCACCGCGTCGATTGTTGATCAATGCTGTCCGCTGTCACTTCGCGCCGCCCTGCTTCCCTTGCGGCATCGCATGATCGTGGCTGGTGGCAGGCCCGAACGTGGGAGGAAGGGGATGAGGAACAAGCCACCTGTCGAACTCGCCACATGGCGGAGCGGGGGTGAACGTGCTGCAACTGGTCCCGGGTCATGTGTCCCGTCGGGTGTACGCCGGCGAGGATTTTCCGATGTTCGGCGGACCGAGCAGGGGCCTTGTGGCATGCTCTTGACTTTCGGTCGCCTGACGTGGGATTCTTAGGTCATTCTCTGGGCCGCGCTCCGATCTTTCTGGTCCCGTCGCGCCCAACATCCCGCTAGGTCACTCATCGTGGAGGACCATCACCATGGCGAAGGCCCTTTTCGGCCACGTCGGTTCCGGTAGCGACATGCGTCTCTCGTACGAGGTACGCCGTCTTCGCGCCCGAGTAGCTGAGCTCGAGTCAGAGCTTGCACGCGCCCGGGCG
The DNA here is from genome assembly GCF_023242985.1 of Frankia sp. Mgl5. Lineage (NCBI taxonomy): Bacteria > Bacillati > Actinomycetota > Actinomycetes > Frankiales > Frankiaceae > Frankia > Frankia sp. Mgl5. The sequence continues at coordinate 82,030 of NZ_JALKFY010000011.1, forward strand.
GTGAACGAGGCACTCGTAGACGGTGTCGACGTCCCTGCCGACGTGCGCGCGCTCGACGTGGAGCCTGCGCTCACCTGAGCCCCCGAGCCCCGACATCCGGGCACCCTGTGTGCCCCATATGCAGTGTCCAGCACGGCACGGACCCCCCTGGTCTGTCAGCCGGGCAGGCTCCGTCGCGCCTGCGTGCGTCCCATTCGGGTGTGCCCTAGCGTCCCACGGGCACACCCAGGTGTGCCCGTCGGTGATCATGCCCGATTTCCATCGCTCAGGGTAGGCGTTATGTAGCCTTGAGTCTATTTGGTGTGCTCGGGTGCTGATCCACCGCTGGCTCCGCCTTTGCGGACGGGGCCTTCGCGGGCTGGCGCGCCGCCTTCGCGCACACGACAGCGGCCGTATGACCGCGGCCGCACATACGGATCGGGCTGCCGGTTCTCCGGTCGGCGCGGTCCCGCTCACGGTGCCGTGCTGTCCCGCGGCGACGTGCGGGGCGGGACGGCGCTCGCCGGGGCGCCGGGCGTCCCTCGGTACCATGAGCGGGACGAATGTCGGTCGATCTTCGTCCGGGTCGGTGGTCGCCGGCCCGGTAGCGGGGTTGCCGTCCCCTCCGCCGCCCGGAGCCCGGTGCATCTCAAGAGCCTTACCCTGCGGGGTTTCAAGTCGTTCGCGAGCTCGACCACCTTGCATCTCGAGCCCGGCATCACCTGTGTCGTGGGTCCCAACGGCTCGGGCAAGAGCAACGTCGTCGACGCGATCGCCTGGGTGCTGGGCGAGCAGGGCGCCAAAGCCCTGCGCGGCGGCACCATGTCGGACGTCATCTTCGCCGGCACGCCGTCGCGCCCCGCGCTGGGCCGTGCCGAGGTCCTGCTGACGATCGACAACACCGACGGCGCGCTGCCGATCGAGTACTCCGAGGTCACCGTCGGGCGGTTGATGTTCCGCAGCGGTGAGAGCGAATACACCATCAACGGCACCACCTGCCGGCTCCTGGACATCCAGGAGCTGATGAGCGATTCCGGCATCGGTCGCGAGCTGCACGTGATCGTCGGCCAGGGCCAGCTCGACGCCGTCCTGCACGCCCGGCCCGAGGACCGTCGCGCGTTCATCGAGGAGGCGGCCGGTGTCCTGAAACACCGCAAGCGCAAGGAGAAGGCGCTCCGCAAGCTCGAGGCGATGGCCGCGAACCTCACCCGCCTCACCGACCTGTCCGCCGAGTTGCGGCGTCAGCTCGGGCCGCTCGGTCGCCAGGCGGAGATCGCGCGCAAGGCGGGCGTGATCCAGGCGGCGCTGCGCGACTCCCGGCTCCGGCTGCTCGCGGACGATCTGGCCACCGCCCGCTGCGCGATCGCCTCCGATGCCGCCGACGAGGACGCGCTGCGGCTGCGGGTCGCCCAGACGGAGAAGGCGCTGGCCGACGGGCAGCGACGGGAGGCTGAACTCGAGGCGCGGCTGGCCGCGGTCGTCCCCCGGGCGGCGGCGGCGGCCGAGACCTGGTACGGCCTGGCCTCGATCCGGGAACGGCTGCGGGGGAGCAGGTCGCTCGCCGCCGAGCGCTCCCGCCTGTTGGGCTCGGCGGAGGAGCACCGCGGCGGTCGCGACCCGGAGGAGCTGGAGCAGGAGGCGACGGCCGTCCGAGAGCAGGAGCTCGCGCTCACCGAGCGTCTCGAGCTGGACCGGGAGACCCTCGAGGAGGTCGTCGCCCGCCGGGGCTCGCTGGAAGAGGAGCTTGCGCGGGAGGAGAGGGCGCTTCTCGCCGCGGCGAAGGCGGCTTCGGACCGCCGGGAGGGAATCGCGCGGCTCGGCGGGCGGGTCGAGGCCGCCAGGTCCCGTGCGGGGGCCGCCGAGGCGGACATCGTGCGGATGACCGAGGCACTGGATGCCGCCCGCGCCCGGGACGCCGAGACTGCCGGGTCCCGCTCCGCGCTCGACACGGAGCTCGCGCGGATCGAGACCGCCCGCGACGAGGTCGCGCAGCGGCACAGCGAGGCCGTCGCCGTCCATGAGGCGGCGAGCGAGCGCCTGGAGGCCCTGCGCGACGCCGAGCGGGCGGCGGAGCGCGACCGTGCCTCCTGGCAGGCGCGCCGCGACGCGCTGGAGCTCTCCCTCGAGCCGGCGGACGGGGCCAGCGCCCTGCTGCGCGCGGCGGCGGGGGAGACGACACCGGCCGACGCTGGTACCGGCGCCGCCGGCGATGGCGGCAACAGCGCGGGAGAGGTGGCTGGGGGTGGTGGCCGCAAGCGCCGGCCGGGCCGTGGCGGGCGGAACGACCCGCGGCAGGCGGTTCCCGCGCAGCTTCCGCCGCTGGAGCCCTCCGTCCAGGTCATCGGTCGGCTCGCCAGCTTCGTCACCGTCGCGCCGGGTGCGCAGGCGGCGATCGCGGCGGCGCTGGGCCCCGCCGCCGACGCGCTGCTTGTCGGTACGCCCGCCGACGCGCTGGCCGCCCTGCGCTGGCTGCGTACCGCCGACGCCGGCCGAGCCGCCCTCGTCCCGGCCGACCGGGCGGAAGGGGACGGTGGTGCCCCGCAGGGACGTCCCGCGGACCGGAAGCCGGACCTGCCGGCCGGCGCCGTGTACGCGTTCGACCTGGTCACGGTGGTCGACGCCCGGTACGCCCCGGCCCTGCGGGAGCTGCTCGCCGACACGGTCGTCGCCGACGACCTCGACGTCGCCGGGCAGGTGATCGAGCACAGTCCAGAGGCCAGGGTCGTCACCCGGGACGGGGACGTCGTCGGGCCCCGGTCGGCGGTCGGCGGCAGCGCCACGCCGCCGTCGGTGCTCGAGATCCAGACCGCCGCGGACGAGGCCGACCGCGGCGCGACCGAGGCGTCCGCCCGCCGCGAGGCGGCCCGTGAGGAGATGGGCCCTGCGCGGGCCGAGGTCGAGCGGGCCCGCGCCGCGATCGACGCCGCGCTCGCCGAGCGCCATGCCGCCGACGCGCGCCACCGGGCCCTGTCCGAGCACCTCGCCCAGATCGAGCGGACCAGGGGCTCCGCCGCCGGGGAGATCAGCCGGCTCGAGCGGTCCAGGCTCGCCGCGGAGACGGCCCGCGACCAGGCCTACGGGGCGCTCACCGAGCTGGAGTCGCAGCTGGCGGCCAGCTCGTCCGAGCCGGACGTCGGGGAGCGCTCGCCCGCGGAACGCGACCGGCTGGTCGCGGCGACCTCCGCGGTCCGCGCGGCGGAGGTCGAGGCGAGGCTGTCCGTGCGCACCAGCGAGGAGCGTGCCCGCGGCCTGCACGGCCGGGCCGACGCGCTCATGCGCGCCGCGGCCAACGAGCGCGCCGCCAGGGCCGCCGCCGCCCGGCGCAGGGAGGTCCGCGAGCGCCAGTCCGCGACCGCTGCCGCGCTGGCTGACGCGGCGGGCACCGCGCTCGCCGCGCTCGAGGGGTCGCTCGCCGCCGCCGCGACCGAGCGGGAGACGGCCGAGGCGGCGCGGCGGGAGACCGAGGCCGAGCTCGGCACGGTGCGCGAGCAGGTCCGCGGCCAGGCGACCGAGCTCGCCGCGCTGCGCGACGCCGCGCACCGCGACGAGCTGGCGCGGGCCGAGAAGCGCCTGCGGGTCGAGACCCTGGAGGCGAAGACCCTCGAGGAGCACGGCGTCGCGGCGGACGACCTGATCGCCGAGTTCGGCCCGGACGTCCCGGTGCCGCCCGACGAGCCGGACGGCGTGCCGACGCCGTTCGACCGGGCCGAGCAGGTGGCGCGGGCGGGCCGGGCGGAGAAGCAGCTCGCCCGGCTCGGGAAGATCAACCCGCTGGCCCTGGAGGAGTTCGCCGCGCTGCAGGAGCGCGCCGCCTTCCTCTCCACCCAGCTGGACGACCTGAAGAGCACCCGGCGTGATCTCCTGCTCGTGGTCGACGAGGTTGACGCGCGGGTCCGGGAAGTGTTCGAGACGGCGTTCGCCGACACCGCGCGTGAATTCGAGGTGGTCTTCGCCACGCTCTTCCCGGGCGGTGAGGGACGGCTCGTCCTGACCGATCCGGACGACATGCTGACCACCGGGATCGAGGTCGAGGCGCGCCCACCGGGGAAGAAGGTCAAGCGGCTGTCGCTGCTCTCCGGCGGGGAGCGCTCGCTCACCGCCCTCGCGCTGCTGCTCGCGATCTTCCGGGCCCGGCCCTCGCCGTTCTACGTCCTGGACGAGGTCGAGGCGGCCCTGGACGACCGGAACCTGGGCCGCCTGCTCAACGCCGTGGAGGGGCTGCGGCAGAAGTCGCAGCTGATCATCATCACGCACCAGAAGCGCACGATGGAGATCGCTGACGCCCTCTACGGTGTGTCGATGCGCGGTGACGGCGTCACCACGGTGATCAGCCAGCGGCTGCGCCAGCGCGCCTCCGCCTGACAGCCGGTGACGGCTGGTGATGGCTGGTGATGGCCGCCGAGCCGGGGGCCGTGCCCTGTCACCGGCCCCGCTGCGGGCCGCCGGACGGCCGAACCGCACCGCAAACCGGTAACGAGGGCGCGTGACCACTCCTCCGGGCCGCCCCGCTTGCGGTGGTCACGGGGTGGGCGAGCGATGGTTGCCCGGCGATCTGTAAGGATCGTGTCGTGGAGCTGGTCATCCTCATCGTCGTGATCGCCGTGGTCCTGGTCGGCATGGTCGGCCTCGTGGCCGGCACCGCCCTGCGCTCACGCTCCCGTCGGGGCGGATCGCGGGACGCGGACCGGCCGGACGCGGGCGCCGCGCCGTCCGCTCGGTCGGGCGTCGCCACACCGACGATCCCGCCGACATCCCCGCAGACCGGCGCGGCCCCACCCGGCTGGTCGGGCCTGCCCGGCGAGACGGCGGACTCGCCGGCCGGGCTGGTCGGGCAGGGCGGACGGGGCGGGCCGGCCCCCGCCGGCGCGGCGGGCACGGCGGGCGCGGACAGCACGCCGGTCACCGGGCCCGAGATCGTCGCCCCGCGGGCCCCGGTCGACGTGCCCGCGCCCGCGACGGGCCGGATGGTACGGCTACGCACCCGGCTCGCCCGTTCGCAGAACGCGCTCGGTCGCGGCCTGCTGGCGCTGCTGTCCGGGGACAACCTGGACGAGGAGGCGTGGGAGGACGTCGAGGCGACACTGCTCGTCGCCGACGTCGGAGTCACGGCCACGGCCGAGATGGTCGAGGCGCTGCGCGAGCGCACCAGGGTGCTCGGGGCGCGCACGGCGGCCGACGCCCGGATGATGCTGCGCGACGAACTGCTCGCCCAGGTCGGCACGACCACCGACCGGTCGCTGCGGACGTCCGCGCCGGACCGGCCCGCCGTGGTCCTTGTCGTCGGCGTCAACGGCACAGGAAAGACCACAACCTGCGGCAAGATCGCTCGGCTGCTCGTCGCGGACGGCCGCTCGGTCGTGCTGGGCGCGGCGGACACCTTCCGCGCGGCCGCCGCCGACCAGCTGGAGACCTGGGGCGGCCGGGTCGGGGCGACGACCGTGCGCGGCGCGGAGGGGGCGGACCCGGCGTCGGTCGCCTTCGAGGCCGTCAAGCGCGGGATCGACGACGGTGCCGACACTGTGCTCGTCGACACGGCCGGGCGGCTGCACACGAAGGTCGGCCTGATGGACGAGCTGACGAAGATCAAGAGGGTCGTCGGCAAGCAGAGCCCGGTGGACGAGGTTCTCCTGGTCCTGGACTCCACCACGGGGCAGAACGCCCTCGTCCAGGCCCGGGTGTTCACCGAGGCGGTGGACATCACCGGCGTCGTGCTGACCAAGCTGGACGGCACCGCCAAGGGCGGGATCGTCATCGCTGTGCAGCGGGAGCTCGGTGTCCCGGTCAAGCTGATCGGCCTCGGCGAGGGCCCGGACGACCTGGCGCCCTTCGAGCCGGAGGCGTTCGTCGACGCGCTGCTGGGCGAGCCGGCCTGACGGCCGCGCGACCGTCAGGCCGCGCCTTTACGCGGCCTCCGCGGTGCGGCCGCGGTTCCGCGGAACCAGTCTCGTATACACATCT
>NZ_JALKFY010000012.1:0-44152 GCF_023242985.1 Frankia sp. Mgl5
GGCGCCGCGCGCGCGCCCCGGCGCGGGGGCCGGGGCGCGGGCCCCCCCCGCCGCGCCCCCCCCCCGCGGCTCGCCTGCTCGCCGTGAGGGGGCACCGGAGGACCACAGCTCCGGCCGCTCGAGCCACTTCCGCTCGGACCTGGGTTGATCTAGTCTTTCCGCCTGTGCGGATTCGTCGGGATCCGCGGACAGCCGCGCCCCAGGCCGCGACCGGGTCTTGATCGGTCGGGCATGTGAGCCTCCGGCGAGGTGTCTCGCCCTCCTCAGCGCAGAGGGCGGAGCCGGCCGGCGTCGTGCCGGGATCCGTGCGGGCACGCCTCGCCGGGCCGGGCGTCCCGTCCACGGCGGGCCTCACGTCGTCACGGGTCCCGGTTCCGGATCGGCGCGGGGTGCGTACGCTGGTGCCTGCGGTCCGTCTGCGATCTCGGAGTGTGTGCGCGTGTTCGACACCCTTTCCAGCCGCCTCGACAAGGTCTTCACGTCGCTGCGTGGCAGGGGGCGGTTGACCGACGCCGACATCGACGCCACCGCCCGTGAGATCAGGGTGGCGCTGCTGGAGGCCGACGTCGCGCTGCCGGTCGTCCGCGGTTTCGTCGCCGCCATCCGCGAGCGGGCCCGCGGGGCCGAGGTGAGCACCTCGCTCAACCCGGCGCAGCAGGTCATCAAGATCGTCAACGAGGAGCTTGTCGCCATTCTCGGCGGCGGCACGACCACGTTGCGCTTCGCCAAGACGCCGCCGACCGTGATCCTGCTCGCCGGCCTGCAGGGAACCGGCAAGACGACCCTCGCCGGCAAGCTCGGCCGCTGGCTGCGAGCCCAGGGGCACACGCCGCTGCTCGTCGCCGCCGACCTGCAGCGCCCGAACGCGGTGAACCAGCTCCAGGTCGTCGGCCAGCGGGCCGGGGTCGAGGTCTTCGCCCCGGAGCCCGGCAACGGGGTCGGTGACCCGGTGCGGGTCGCCCGCGACGCGCTCGCCCACGCCCGTCGCCACGTCTTCGACGTGGTGGTCGTCGACACGGCCGGCCGCCTCGGTGTCGACGAGGAGCTGATGCGCCAGGCCGCCGACATCCGTGACGCCGTCTCGCCGGACGAGATCCTCTTCGTCCTCGACGCGATGATCGGCCAGGACGCCGTCTCCACGGCCCAGGCCTTCGCCGACGGGGTCGGCTTCACCGGCGTCGTGCTGACCAAGCTTGACGGTGACGCGCGCGGTGGTGCCGCGCTGTCGGTGGCCCGGGTGACCGGGGCGCCGATCATGTTCGCCTCCACCGGCGAGACGCTCGACGACTTCGACGTCTTCCACCCCGAGCGGATGGCCTCGCGCATCCTCGGCATGGGCGATGTCCTGACGCTCATCGAGCAGGCCGAGAAGGCGTTCGAGGTCGAGCAGGCCGAGGCGATGGCCGTCAAGATGGCCAACTCGGAGTTCACGCTCGAGGACTTTCTCGAGCAGATGCTCACCGTTCGCAAGATGGGCCCGATCGGCAACCTGCTCGGGATGCTGCCCGGAATGGGGCAGATCAAGGACCAGCTCGCCCAGGTTGACGACCGCGACCTCGACCGGGTCGTCGCCATCATCCGGTCCATGACGCCGGCCGAGCGGCGGGACCCGAAGATCCTCCAGGCCTCCCGCAAGGCCCGGGTGGCGCGCGGGTCCGGCGTGACCGTCACCGAGGTCAACCAACTGCTGGACCGCTTCGGTGAGGCGCGCAAGATGATGCGGCAGATGGCCGGCGGCGCCGGCCTGCCGGCGGGAATGGCACGCGCGAAGGCGGCCCAGGCCCGCAAGGCCGCCAAGAAGGGCAAGGGCGCGCGGCGCAGCGGAAACCCGGCGGCGCGCGCCGCGCAGGCGCAGGACCGCCGCAACGCGCCCCAGGACGGCCCGCCGGCGCTCGGCCTTGGGGGCGACGGCCTGCAGGGCATGCCTGACCTGTCCTCGCTCATCCAGCAGGGTGGCTTCGGGGGCGGCGACACCCCGCCGCGGCGTCCCCGCCCAGGCCGCTGACCCGCGCGAACCCACCCGCCCGGCGGGGCCCTGGCGAAGACCCGGGCGCCCCGGGCGTTGCGTCGGCAGGTGATCTGGCAGACTGTAAGGTCATACAGGCCCTGCCTGCCGGCGTCGGCGTGGCCGCTCTCAGGTGAGTTCCCTCAGGGACCTCCGTGGTGGCTGGTCGTCGGCGGTGTTCTCCCGCCATCGGGGCGTCACGGCTAGTCCGTGTGTTCCGGTGGTCATCGATATGTCTGGAGCCGTACGACCACCGTGGCAACAAAGATCAAACTTCAGCGCCTCGGCAAGATGCGCGAGCCGCACTACCGCATCGTCGTCGCCGACGCCCGCACCAAGCGGGACGGCCGGGTCATCGAGGCCATCGGGCAGTACCACCCGAAGTCCGACCCGAGCATCATCAAGGTCGACCCGGACCGCGTCGGTCACTGGCTCTCCGTCGGCGCCCAGCCGACCGAGCCCGTGCTCGCGATCCTCAAGGTGACCGGCGACTGGCAGAAGTTCAAGGGCCTGCCCGCTCCCCCGCCGATGAAGGTCGCGGCTCCCAAGCCCGACAAGCGGGAGATCTTCGCGGAGGCGGCCCGCGCCGCGGCCGCGGCGGACGACAAGCCCGCCACCACTCCGAAGAAGGCGAAGAAGTCGGCCGCGGCCGACGGTGCCGAGTCGGCGCCCGCCGAGTCCGCCGCGGGGCAGTAAGTGCTCGAAGCGGCCCTCGAGCACCTCGTCCGAGGCATCGTCGACTATCCCGACGATGTCCGGGTGGATCTGTCGAGCAACCGGCGCGGCCGGACGCTGGAGGTCCGGGTGCATCCCGACGACCTCGGCAAGGTCATCGGCCGGCGCGGCCGGACGGCTCGGGCGTTGCGCACCGTGATGGGCGGTGTGGGCGGTCGCGGTCTGCGGATCGACGTCGTCGACGTGGACCGGTAGCCGTGTGCGCTCATCGTCTCCGTGCCCATCGTCTCCATGGGCACGCGGCCGCGTCCCATGGGTGAGCCTGTCGTCGTCGGGCGGGTCGGCCGTCCGCACGGCATCCGTGGCGACGTGACCGTCGACGTCCGCACCGACCTGCCGGAGCGCCGTTTCGCGCCGGGGGCCCGCCTGGTTCGCCAGGTGGCCGATGGGCCGGCCTCGCGGTCGGCCGCGGTCGCCGCCGGTCCGGCTGATGCCGCAGGTACAGCTGATGCCGTGAGCGCAGCGGGTGCGGCGGACGCTGCAGGTGCGGCTGATGTCGTCGGCACGGCGGCTGGTCCTGGCTCGGCGGGCGGTTCCGGCGCCGCCCGGGCCGCCGGGCCGCCGGGCGCGACAGTGCTGTCCGTTGTGGCGTCCCGGTGGCATTCCGGCCGTCTGCTGGTCCGCTTCGACGGGGTCACGGACCGTGACACCGCCGAAGCGCTGCGGGGCAGCTTCCTCACCATCGACTCCGACGAGTGCGGCCCGGCGGTCGACCCCGATGACGAGGACGACGACGGCGAGCTGTGGTGGGATCGCGACCTGGTCGGCCTGCGCGCGCGCACGCCCGCCGGGGACGTCCTCGGTGAGGTCGTCGACGTCATCCATTCCCCGGGCGGGGAGATCCTCGCGATCGGCCGTCCCGAGGGCGGGGAGTACCTGGTGCCGTTCGTCCGGGAGATCGTGCCCACCGTCGACCCGGCGGCGGGGCACATCGTGGTGGACCCGCCTCCCGGCCTGCTCGACCTCGACTGATTCGGCGCTCCCGCCCGGCCGGCGCGCCCGGCTCCGTCACCGCCTCATCTCGCCACCGCCCCCGCTCCGCCACCGCCCCGTTTCGAGGCGCCGCCCACCGGGTGCGGCACACCTCCCTCTGACGAAGGCAGCGGATGCGCATCGACGTCGTGACGATCTTCCCGGACTATCTGCGCCCGTTGGAGCTGGCCCTGGTGGGCCGTGCCGCGTCCCGGGACCTCGTCGACATCCAGACCCACGACCTGCGCGCGTGGACGCACGACGTCCACCGCACCGTCGATGATTCCCCGTATGGCGGGGGGCCGGGCATGGTCATGCGCCCGGAGCCGTGGGACGCGGCGCTGCGCGACATCGTGGCCCGTGATCCGTCGCGTCGTCCCCGAGTCGTGGTGCCCACCCCGGCCGGTGTTCCGTTCACCCAGAGCTACGCCGCCGAGCTGGCGGAACAGGACTGGCTGATCTTCTGCTGCGGCCGCTACGAGGGCATCGACGGCCGGGTGGTGGACGCCTGGGCCGACGACGAGATCTCGATCGGCGACTACGTGCTCGCCGGCGGCGAGGTCGCCACACTCGTCATGGTCGAGGCGGTGACGCGGCTGCTTCCCGGCGTCGTCGGCAACGCGGAGTCGATCATCGATGACTCCTTCGCCCACGGGCTGCTCGAGGGGCCGGTCTACACCAGGCCCCCGGTGTGGGAGGGCCGCGCGGTGCCCGAGATCCTCCGCTCCGGCGACCACGCGGCGATAGCCCGGTGGCGACGGGAGGAGGCGCTGCGCCGGACCCGCCGAAGGCGCCCGGAGCTGCTCGACCGGATCGAGCTGTCGGACGCCGACCGCGCGGTGGTGGCGAGCACCATCGTGGCCGCCCACGGCGGCGGGGACGAGCCCCCTGTAACGGGTGTCGAGGACGCGGTGACGGTTGCCGAGAGAGGCACGATCGGTGACGGGCCGGCTCCGTCGGGTTGTGCGTCGAGCCACTGTTCCTGAGCTTCCTGAGTGCTCCGTCGCCTGACCTCTTCGCCGTCCTCCGCCATCGCCGAGCCGGGCGGCCGACGTCGAGCGGCCCGGTCGAGCCGCCGACCAGCCTGGCCGCGAGGTGTGGACGGGCGGGGCGTGAGCCGGCCCGTGGTGGCCAGGTCGGCCGCGCCGCGCGTGGTACCGGGGAGGGGCCTGGCGACCGGACGTCGCGATCGTGTGGCACAGTAGGATGCGGTGTCCGCTGGTTCTCTGGCCGACGTTGTCGTGACTGATGCGGTCGTGACCGATGCTTTGATGATCGACATAGCTGTGACCGGCCTTGCCGCGATCGGAGTTGTCGTGAGCGGCGTCGTAGCGACACGCGATATCGTGATCGGCGCTGTCGGTCCGCCGATCCGGCGCCCCGGTCGGTTCGCCGACCCGGCGTAGCCGCTGTTCCGGTTTCCGCCGTCCCGGCGTGTGCTCGCCCGGCCCTGGGTCGGTGCGGTGCCCCGCGTCGAGTGGCGTGCCGGTCGACGCGGCCCGCTGGGCACGTTCCGGCGTTCATGCATTTGACTGTGACAACCTCTGAGGAAGCGACTGCCATGCACACCCTGGACAGCCTCGACGCCGAGTCGCGCAGGACCGACGTGCCGGAGTTCTGGCCGGGAGACACGCTCAAGGTCCACGTGCGTGTGGTCGAAGGTAACCGCCAGCGCATCCAGGTCTTCCAAGGCGTCGTGATCCGCCGCCAGGGGGGCGGTGTGCGCGAGACGTTCACCGTCCGCAAGGTGAGCTTCGGTGTCGGTGTGGAGCGGACCTTCCCCCTCCACAGCCCGATCGTCTCGCGGGTCGAGGTCGTGACGCGCGGTGACGTCCGCCGGGCGAAGCTCTACTACCTCCGCCAGCTCCGCGGCAAGGCCGCGAAGATCAAGGAGAAGCGCGAGCCGGTCGGCCGCTGATCCCGCGCGCGGGCCGGCAGCCCGGTGACCTCGTCGCAGGACTTCCGGCGACTGGCCGCTCACCAAACCACTTCGCCGCGTGAGCGGTGCAGCAGGATGGTCAGGTCGTGGGTCGAACCGGTCAGGCCACGGCCATGGGCGGGTGTCGACCCGTCCCGTGACGAATGACGGCCGACCTCGCGAGGTGGCGCAGTGAGTGGATCGGACCGGGGCACGCCCGAGCCGTTCGGTGGTCAGGCGCAGGGCGGTCCGCCGTCCGGCGGCCCGGCCTCAGGCGCTGCGGCGGGTGGTCACGGGCAGCGCGGTGACGCGGCTCTCCCCTGGGACACCGGCACCGACGTCTCGGACTCCCGGCGCGCTGCGGATTCCGGCCTGGCCGATTCCGGGCTGGACTCGGACACCCGCGGCCGGGACGAGCGCGGTGACCTGACGGGGCCTGGCGGCCTGCCGGGCGACGCCGTGCACCCGCCGGACGGGCCGGACGGGCCTACCGGAACGGCCGGGCACGAGGGCGTGGCCGGGGGCGGTGAGCCCGCGGCGACGGGCCGGCGGATCTCGCGCCCGCCGGCGGGGCGGGACCGCGGGCGCGGCTCCTTCCTGCGCGAGCTGCCGATCCTGGTGCTGGTCGCGTTCCTGCTGGCGTTGCTGATCAAGACCGTGTTCGTCCAGGCGTTCTGGATTCCGTCCGAGTCGATGGAGCGGACGCTGCTCATCGACGACCGGGTCCTGGTGAACAAGGTCATCTACCATTTCCGGGACGTGCACCGGGGCGAGATCGTCGTGTTCAACGGCGAGGGCACCGGTTTCGAGCGGGAATCGATCGTGGCCCCGCCGGCCAACGGCCTGAGCAGGTTCATCCGCGGCGCACAGGAGCTGCTGGGCCTCGGCGCGCCGAGCGAGAAGGACTTCATCAAGCGGGTGATCGGCGTAGGCGGTGACGTCGTCGCGTGCTGCGACGCCGCCGGGCGGGTGACGGTGAACGGCAAGGCGCTGGACGAGCCGTACGTCTACGAGAACGACTTCCAGGCGTTCGGGCCGTTCACGGTCCCCGACGGGGACCTGTGGCTGATGGGCGATCACCGCTCTCGCTCGTCGGATTCCCGCCAGAACGGCCCGGTCCCGCAGGACAAGGTGATCGGCCGGGCGTTCGTGCGGGTGTGGCCGCTCGGCCGGTTCGGCCTGCTCACGGTGCCCGGCACGTTCTCCGGCATCCCATCGGCCTCCGCCGCGCCTGCTCGGACGCCCGCTCCGACATCCGACGAGACGGCACCGAGTTCGCCGCCGGGTGCGGTCGGCGTGCCCGGAAGCACCGGATCCGCGGATCTGCTGATCGCCCCGGTCGGCGCGCTCGCCCTCGCTGTTCCGGCGAGCCGGCGGCGGCGCTCGGGCGGGCGGCGGTCGACCGGCGGGCGGTCCATCGGCTGGTCGACGCGGGCGAGCGGGGAGCGGCGCTGCGGCCCGCGCGGGCGGTGGGCGAGACGGCGCGGCATGGGCGGTTCACCCTGATCGCGATGGACGTGCGTGGCACGGCGATCCGCTCCGACGCCGGCCTCTTCGGCTACGAACGGGCGCTCGTCCGTCGCGGGCTCGGGCCGGTCGCGGGTGTGGACGAGGCCGGCCGGGGAGCCTGCGCCGGGCCGATGGTGGTGGCCGCCGTCGTCCTGGACCAGCGTCGTCTGGGGCTGCTCAGGCGGCTGGCCGACTCGAAGCTCCTCACCGAGCGGGTCCGCGAGGAGGTCCACGCGGACGTCCTGGCAGCGGCGGCGGCGGTGTCGAGCATCGTCATCCCCGCCGCCGAGATCGATCGGAACGGCGTGCACGTCGCCAACATCATGGGGATGCGGCGGGCGGTGGCGGCGCTCGACGTCCGGCCGAGGTATGTGCTCACCGACGGGTTCGCGGTCGCGGGTCTTGGGGCCGAGTCGCTGGCGGTGATCAAAGGCGACCTGATGGTCGGGTGCATCGCCGCGGCGTCGGTCGTGGCCAAGGTGACCAGGGACCGGATCATGCGTAGTTTGCACAAGCGGTATCCCGAGTACGATTTCGCGCAGCACAAGGGCTACGTCACAGCGGCGCACACCGCCGCGATGACGCGGTACGGGCCGTGCGAGCAGCACCGACTGTCATATGTCAACGTCGCCGCGCTGGCGGCGCCGGCAGGGGAAACACGATCGTTGCGGCTGGAGGACAGGGTTGCTATGACCAGCCTGCGTGGCGTCACGGAGACCGCATGAGCGCGGAGGATCTCGAAAAGTACGAGACCGAGATGGAGCTCCAGCTCTACCGCGAGTACCGCGACGTGGTCGGGTTGTTCTCGTACGTGATCGAGACGGAGCGTCGTTTCTATCTCGCGAACGATTATCAGATCGAGGTCCGGAACAGTACGGACGGCGAGGTCTTCTTCGAGCTGACCCTGCGGGACGCCTGGGTGTGGGACATGTTCCGTCCCGCCCGATTCGTGAAGAACGTGCGAGTCGTCACCTTCAAGGACATCAACGTCGAGGAGCTCACCAAGGCCGAGCTCTGAGCGACGGCGCGCCACCGGTTCGCGTGCCGTCGCGGACGGTGGTGCCCCGTGGTGCCCGTCGCGCGGACCGCTCCGGGTGACCCTGTGGACGAGAAAACCTCGTCCACAGGTCTCCCTTCAGCGGCCACCGGCGGCTCGCGCACGCGGAACCTGATCTCACCGGCGGGCGACCGACCCCCGGTGGGACGGAGCCTCGGATGCGGGTCAGTCAGCGGCTCGGCAAGTTCGGTGAGGACGTCGCCGCGCGCCACCTGAGCGCCGACGGTGCGGAGATCCTTGCCCGGAACTGGCGCTGCCGGGACGGCGAGATCGACATCGTCGCCCGCCACGGCGACACGCTCGTCTTCTGCGAGGTGAAGACGCGCAGCGGCGTGGACTACGGTAGCGGCCCGGACGCCGTGGTCGGCCGCAAGGCGGCGAGAATCCGGCGGCTGGCCGTGCGGTGGCTGGCCGAGCACCCGCATCCACCGGCGATCATCCGTTTCGACGTGCTGTCGGTCTACCGGGAGCGGCAGGGGTCCGTCCGGGTGGAGCACCGGCGGGGTGCCTTCTGATGGCGCTTGCGCGGTCGCTGGCCGTCGCGGTCGTCGGTATCGAGGGCCATCTCGTCGAGGTGGAGGCCGACCTGGCCCGCGGCCTGCCCGGGCTGACGCTCATCGGCCTTCCGGACGCGGCACTCCACGAGGCCCGGGACCGGGTGCGGGCCGCTGTCGTCAACTCGCGTGAGCGCTGGCCGGACCACCGGATCACGGTCGGCCTGTTCCCGGCGACCCTGCCCAAGTCCGGCAGCGGCTTCGATCTGGCCATGGCCGCCGCGATCCTGGGCGCCGCCGGTGTGGTCCCCGCAGCCGCCCTCGGTAGCAGGGTCCTGATCGGTGAGCTCGCGCTCGACGGCCGGCTTCGGCCGGTGCGCGGGGTGCTGCCAGCCGTTCTCGCTGCGGTCGAGGCCGGCCTGGCGAACATCGTCGTGCCCGAACCCAACGCGGGCGAGGCGTCGTTGGTCCCGGGCGCGGTCGTCGAACCCATGCCCGACCTCGCCAGCGTGCTCGGCCTGCTGCGCGGCCGCCCACGGCTCGGCCTGGCACGGTTCCCCGCGGCATTGGCACCGGCACGGGTGTCGGAGCCCGCATCGGCGCCGCCGCCGCCGGAGCGGGAGCCGAGCGGGCCTGATCTCGCGGACGTCGCCGGCCAGAGCCGGGGGCGCCTGGCCGTGGAGGTGGCCGCCGCGGGCGGACACCACCTGTTCATGCAGGGCCCGCCCGGCTCGGGCAAGACCATGCTGGCCGAGCGGCTGCCCGGGCTGCTCCCGCCGCTGGACACCGTCGCCGCGCTGGAGGTCACCGCCGTGCACTCGGTGGCGGGCGTTCTTCCCGTCGGCCGCCCGCTGGTCACGCGGCCTCCCTTCCGTAGCCCGCATCACTCCGCCACGCCGGCGGCGCTTGTCGGCTCCGGCTCCGCGGTGATCCGCCCGGGGCTGGCCAGCCAGGCGCACCACGGCGTCCTGTTCCTCGACGAGGCACCGGAGTTCGGCCGAACCAGCCTGGACGTGCTGCGCCAGCCGCTCGAGAGCGGTGTCATCGAGGTGGCGCGGGCCCGGGCCACCACCCGGTTCCCCGCCCGCTTCCTGCTCGTGCTGGCCGCGAACCCGTGCCCCTGCTCGCGGGCCCGCGGCCCCCGGGACAACACCTGCGACTGCCCGAGCACGGTGCGCCGGCGCTACCTGGCGAGGCTGTCGGGGCCGCTACTCGACCGGATCGACATCCAGGTGGCGTTGACCGCGCCGAGCCGTGCCGAGCTGCGGGCCGATCGGGGGCTTGGCACCTCCTCGAGCGTCGTCGCCGAGCGCGTCGCTTCGGCCCGGGCCGCGATGCGGCGCCGGCTCGCCGGCACGCCGTGGCGGCGTAACGCCGAGGTGCCCGGCCCGTCACTGCGCCGCCAGTGGCCGCTGCGGCCGGCTGCGACCCGGCTCGCCGACCGTGCCTTCGAGCGGGGCCTGCTCACCGCGCGTGGGCTGGATCGGGTGCTGCGCGTCGCCTGGACGGTGGCGGACCTCAAGGGCGAGGACCGGCCGGGCCCCGACGAGATCGGGCTCGCCCTGGACCTACGCCTTCCCGGGGGATCAGCGTGAGCGCCGGGGCGGGCGAGGTGCCGTCCCCGATTGGTGCTCCTGCGCCCGGCGGCGACGAGCCACGGCGCCTTGCGCGGATCGGGCTGAGTCGCATCGCCGGCCCGGATCTCTCCTCGCTTCCCGAACAGCTGCACGGGCTCGGAGATATCGCGCTGTGGGAGCGCCTGAGGCCGCAGCACCCCGGTGTCGACCCGCGCCAGGACGTCGAGACCGCCGCGCAGGTCGGCGCGCGTCCCATCTGCCCAGGTGACCCGGAATGGCCCTCCTGCGTCGACGCCCTCGACGAGGCCCGTGGCGGCGGCCGGGAGGTCGGCGCCCCTCTCGTGCTGTGGGCTCGGGGGGCGGGCCGGCTCGATCACCTCAGCCAGCGGGCCGTGGCCGTCGTCGGCTGCCGCGCGGCCACGGCGTACGGCGTCCACCAGGCGGAGGAGCTCGGGTACGGGCTCGCCGGGCGCGGCTGGACGGTGGTCTCCGGCGCGGCGTTCGGAATCGACGCCGCCGCACACCGCGGCGCCCTCGCTGCCGCGGGGCCGACAATCGCGGTCCTCGCCGGGGGTGTGGACGTGCCCTACCCTGCCGCGCACGCCGACCTGCTCGACGAGATCGCCGCCTCCGGCCTGGTTCTCAGCGAGACCCCACCGGGCAGCCCGCCCTACCGGCGGCGGTTCCTCACCCGAAACCGGGTCATCGCCGCGCTGTGCGCGGGGACGGTGCTCGTTGAGGCCGGGCTCCGCAGCGGCGCACTGAACACCGTCCGTCATGCCCGGCGGCTCGGCCGCACGGTGATGGTGGTGCCCGGGCCGGTGACGAGCGCGATGAGCGCCGGCTGTCATCGCCTCCTGCGGGACCATCGCGAGGAGGCGGTGCTGGTCACCAGCGCCGGTGACATCTGCGAGGAGATCGGCCCGATCGGCGAGCTGGAGCCCCGCTCGACCGGCCCGGCGCGGGCGCGCGACGGTCTCGCGGATCTCGTACTGGAACTGCTCGACGTGATGCCGGCCCGCTCCACGATCGGCGTCGCCGAGCTGGCCCGCCGCGTCGGCAGGCAGCCTGGGGCGATCCTCGCCCTGCTGGGACCGCTCGCGGTCGAGGGGCTGGTGGAGGCGACCCACTCCGGGTACCGGCTGACCGCGCTCGGCCGCTCCTCCTCGTCCCCGCCCCGAGGCCAGCCGACCTCGCCCGAGGGCGCGCCGCCGGCGGCGTCCGGCTCCACGCCGCCTTGACGCCTCGCCATTCCGGCGGCCAAGGTCGCGCAATGGGGACGGGTGGCGATCCCGCGGCCACGGCCCGCGGTGGCCGTGGTGACAGCGCTGGTGGCGGCAACGGCGGCCGCGCTGGCGCAGGTCCTGGTGACGGTGATGGTGATAGAGGCAGTGGCGGCGACGGCTGGGCGGGTGCCGTCGAGGCTTTCGTGCGCCATCTGGTCGCCGAACGGGATCGTTCGCCGGAAACCGTCCGGGCCTATCGCGCCGATCTCGCGGGCCTACGTGCGCACGCCGCCGCGGCCGGCTGTACGGATCTCCTGGACCTGGATCTCGCCGTGCTCCGCGGGTGGCTGGCCGCCATGCGTTCCGCCGGAGCGGCACCGGCCACCATCGCCCGCCGTGCGTCCCTCGCCAGGGTGTTCTCCGCCTTCGCCGCGCGGCGGGGATTCCTCCCCGATGACGTCGGGGCGCGGCTGGCGACCACCCGGGCGCCGCGGCGGATCCCTCAAGTACTCACCGCGGCACAGGCGGACCGGCTGCTGGAGACACGGCCTCGGGGCGATCGTGCGCAGGAGCCGCGCGACGTCGCGCTGAACCTGCGTGACGATCTGGTCCTGGAGATCCTCTACGGCAGCGCGGTGCGGGTCTCCGAGCTGTGCCGGCTCGACATCGGTGACGTCGACCACGAGCGGCGCCTCCTGCGCGTGCACGGCAAGGGCGGCCGCCAGCGCAGTGTGCCGTTCAGCGTGCCCGCGGCGGGCGCGCTCGACGTCTGGCTCACCAGGGGCCGGCCCTACCTCGCGACGCGCGTCGAGACGGCGCTGCTGCTCGGTGCCCGTGGCGGCCGGCTCGACCCGCGTTCCGTGCGCCGGCTCGTCCAGGCGCGCGGCGCCGCCGCGGGGGTTCCCACCGGTCTGACGCCGCACGGCCTGCGCCACGGCGCGGCCACCCACATGGTCGAAGGCGGCGCGGACCTGCGCTCCGTGCAGGAACTGCTGGGCCACGCCAGCCTGTCGACCACGCAGATCTACACCCATGTCACCCCGGAGCGGCTGCGCGCCGCCTTCGACCAGGCCCATCCGCGGGCCTGACGTCCGCGCCACCGACCGATCCCCGTAGCGGACCGAGCCGCATGACGGAGTGCTCCCGTTCGGTGGCGTCCCCGAGCGCCGGGCCGGCCGGCCTGCTGTCAGTGGTCCAGGGGCATCAGCGGTTCAGGGGCATCAGCCATCCAGCGGTAGCAGCCGTGGCGGGACCCGGTGGAAGAAGGAGAGGGGATCGAGGTACTCGGAGCCGCGCAGCACGCCCCAGTGCAGGCAGGCGGCACCCGGGCAGCCCGGGTGGCCGGCCTCGAGAAGCCCGAGCTGATCGCCACTGCCAACCGGCTGGCCTTCGTGGACGAGGGGGCGTACCGGCTCGTAGGTGGTACGCAGCGCGCCGTGGACCACCGTCACGACCCACCTGTCGCCGACCCATCCGGCGAACCCGACGACACCCGGCCGCGCTGCCCGGACACCGACACCGGGATCGGAACGAAGATCCACCCCACGGTGGCCCGGGCCGTAGGGATGCGCGGGAGCGCGGAAGATCCCGGCCACCGTGACCGGCTCCGGCAGCGGCCAACGCCACCTCTGGTCGCCGTCCGGCACGGGGGCCGGCGCCGGGGACGAGGTTGGGGCGCCGGGCGTCGGTTCAGCCGGCGCCGCGGCCGTGAGCTCGCCTGGGGAGTCGGTGACCGCCGGAGCTGCGGTGGGCTCGGAGGCGGCTGTTCGGGGGATCGCCACCGTCGTCGCGGGTGTGTCCGCCGGTGACCTTGAGGTCGTGGCGTCCGGGCTCGTCGGTGCGGCAGGGATCGCGGCCGTCACGGGCGGTGCCGGGGTTGCCGGAGCGGTCAGCACGTCCGGTGCGCCCGCGCCGAACGACCCGCGGATCGGTACCCGCCCGGGGCAGCCCAGGGCGATCATCAGCGCGAGAGCGGGGATCACGAGCCAGTGCGGGTCGAAACGCGGCGGGTGGGGCACGGCGGTTCGCCTCCGGATTCGGCAGTCGACCGCGGCGGCTGACACCGCGGCCATGAGCGACCGCTGACGGCCGACAGTGATCGGCCGGGCTGCGATCGGCGTCGGCCGGCGTCGTCGCCGCGGGCGGGGTGGGGGAGCGAGGCTCCGTGGACGGTGTGGGGGCGGCGGCCGGGCCCGGTCGGGGGTGGGCCCGGCCGCCGCCTTGCTGGCTCGCGGGGGCTCGGTTTGCCAGCAACACCAGGATGCGTGCATGCGGCGGCAAATGCAGCTACCCAACGGCAAATGTGGATAACCGAAAATGAAAGAGGGAAGACGGTGTCTTCGGGTGTCTCTTGGTGCTTATGGTCGGGTATCGCCGGCCGCCGAGAGTGGGCTCCACCATGCGGGCCGAGTGGCCGGTCCGGTCTTCCGCGGGCGAGCTGCGGCCGGCCTGTGATCGATGGGCCGCACAGCCACGGGCGTCCCGCCCACACCTTGTCCCGCCGCCCCGGACCGCTCCGCCCCGGACCGCTCCGGCCCATGCCCACCCCACCCACCCCACCCGCCTCGGCCCGGGCCTGGGCCGGCTCAGTGCCGCGTGGCATATCCGGGCCGTGCCCCACGCTGAGCTGGGCCGGGCGGGGGTCGGCGTCGCTGGTTCGGGGAGTGGGGAGTGGCCACGGCGGCCGGGTATCATCGACACGGAGTCCGTTGGTCGGTGCGTTCCCGGCTTCCTGGACGTCGCGGTGGTCCTGCGGCGCGGTTGCGCCGTGTCGCGGTCCCGCCGTGGTGTCCCTGATGCTGAGGTGTTCTCGGCGCTGTGGTGTTTCACGGTTTTCTACAGCGTCGTCGGCGCCAGGTACGTCTCCGGTGGCGGTCGGGTGGCGGTCGTTCGGTCGATCTCCCACCGCTCGCGGGCTCAGTTCGCACGCCCACTCCTGGCACTGACCGGGAGGGCCTCCTCGGTCCGTCGCCTCGCGGCGGCCACGGCCATCCGGGCGTCAGGGGCTCCGGTTTTCCGCCGGGGCCGTCACAACCGAGGCGTCCCGGCCGGCGGGCCGGGCGGGAAGGGAGCGACGGATCATGGCCGTCGTCACCATGAAGCAGCTCCTCGAGAGCGGCGTGCACTTCGGGCACCAGACCAAGCGCTGGAACCCGAAGATGAAGCGCTACATCTTCACCGAGCGCAATGGCATCTACATCATCGACCTCCAGCAGACGCTGTCGTACATCGACCGCGCCTACGACTTCGTCAAGGAGACGGTCGCCCACGGCGGCACCGTCCTCTTCATCGGGACGAAGAAGCAGGCACAGGAGGCGATCGAGGAGCAGGCCCAGCGGGTCGGCATGCCCTTCGTCAAGGAGCGTTGGCTCGGCGGGATGCTGACCAACTTCTCCACGGTCTACAAGCGGCTCCAGCGGCTCAAGGAGCTCGAGGAGATCGAGCTGACCGGCGGCACGGAGGTGCGGACCAAGAAGGAGCAGCTCGTCCTGACCCGGGAGAAGGCGAAGCTCGAGCGCACCCTCGGCGGTATCCGTGACATGGCCCGCGTGCCGAGCGCGGTGTGGGTCGTGGACACGAAGAAGGAGCACATCGCCGTCGGTGAGGCCCGCAAGCTGGGCATCCCGGTCGTGGCGATCCTCGACACCAACTGCGACCCCGACGAGGTCGACTACCCGATCCCGGGCAACGACGACGCCATCCGCAGCGCGGCGCTGCTGACCCGTGTCGTCGCCGACGCGGTGGCCGAGGGTCTGATGTCGCGGGCCGGCGCGTCGAGCAACGCCGAGGCCAAGCCGGAGCAGTCCACCGGCGAGGAGCCGCTCGCAGAGTGGGAGCAGGCCCTGCTGCGTGGGGACGCCGCGGCCGAGGCGCCTGCCGCCCCCGCCGCCCCCGCCGCCCCGGTGGCGGCCGAGGCCGCCGAGCCGACCGAGCCGACCGAGGCGGTCGCGGCTGTCGAGACGGCCACCGAGGAGCAGCCCCAGCCGGACGCGGTCGGCACCGCCGTCTGACACATCCTGGTCTCATGCGGGTTCTCCGGGGGCGTGATCACGCCCCCGGAGAACCCGTTCCAGCCCCGGTAGGGCCGTCCGTGCGACTGTCGGGGCGGGCGACCCCTGGGAGGACGGACGTCGACCGCCGCGGGCGGGCGACGAGCGGCCCCGGGGGCGCCTCTGCGCGGCGGCGTCGCGTGTGTTTCGGCGCCGAGACAGAACGCCCACCATCGCCAGCAATCGGAACTGACGAGAAGAGCACCATGGCAGACATCACAGCCGCCGACATCCGCAAGCTCCGGGAACTGACCGGCGCGGGGATGAGCGACGTCAAGAAGGCGCTCGTCGACCACGACGGTGACTTCGAGAAGGCCAAGTCCTGGCTGCGCGAGAAGGGCCTCGCGCAGGTCGCCAAGCGCGCGGGCCGCAGCACGGCGAACGGGCTGGTCGAGTCGTACCTGCACCGCACCGACCCGCAGCTCCCGCCGACGCTCGGCGTGCTCATCGAGCTGCGTTGCGAGACTGACTTCGTCGCCAAGACCGACGACTTCAAGCAGCTCGCGCGGGACCTCGCCCAGCACATCGCCGCGGCGGACCCGCTGTACGTGACCGCCGAGCAGATCCCGAACGAGGTACTCGAGCAGGAGCGGAAGATCTACGAGGCGGCCGCCCGCGAAGAGGGCAAGAACGACAAGGCCATCCCGAAGATCGTCGAGGGTCGGGTCAACGGCTACGTCAAGAGCGTCGTCCTGCTGGACCAGCCCTGGGTCAAGGACGGCAAGCTCACGATCCGCGCGCTGCTGGAGCAGGCCGGGTCCGCGCTGGGTGAGAAGATCGAAGTGGGCCGGTTCGCCCGGTTCAACATCAAGCAGGCCTGAGCGCGAGCGCACCGCGTCGGGCGACGTGACACGGCCGGGCACCCGGTGGGGGAGGACCTCCGCGGGCGTCCGGCCGGAGTCCGTGCGGCCCGGGTGCGGCGCGTGGGCGCGAGCGACGTCCGGGCTGTGGGCGCGAGCGACGTCCGTGCTCGCCGGCGGGTGACCGCGGCGGTTGAGCCCGCCACGGTTCGCGCTGGTCGACGCGCCACGCGGGGCCACGGGCAGCCGTGCCGGAGTCGTGCGGCAGACTGCTGTCAGCATGAACATCCTTGGCCGCTGATCCCGGCCGCCGGCGAAGGAGCCGCCCGTGACCGATGACGCCGACAGTGCCGTTGGAGGGGTGGATCCCGCCGCCCGCACCGAGCCCGGGCCGCGGTGGACCCGCCTCCTGTTGAAACTCTCCGGCGAGGCCTTCGCCGGTGGTGAGCCGCTCGGGATCGACCCGGTGACGCTGGCGACGATCGCGCGCCAGATCGCCCAGGTGAGCCGCTCGGGCATCGAGGTCGCCATAGTCGTGGGGGCCGGCAACATGTTCCGCGGCCAGGCGCTCGCCGAGCGGGGCATGGACCGCGCCCGCGCCGACTACATGGGCATGCTGGGCACGGTCATCAACTGCCTGGCCCTGCAGGACGTCCTGGAGCGCGAGGGGATCGTCACCCGCGTGCAGACGGCGATCGCCATGGGCCAGGTCGCCGAGCCCTACCTCCCCCTGCGCGCGATCCGGCACCTGGAGAAGGGCCGCGTGGTCATCTTCGGCGCCGGCCTCGGGGCACCGTTCTTCTCGACGGACACCACCGCCGCCCAGCGGGCACTGGAGATCAAGGCGCAGGCGGTACTCAAGGCGACGAAGGTCGACGGGGTCTACGACTCCGATCCGGCGACGAACGCCGGCGCCGTCCGGTTCGACAGCCTCACCTACAGCGAGGTCCTCGCGCGCGGCCTGAAGGTCATGGACGCGACCGCGATCAGCCTGTGCATGGACAACGACCTGCCCATTGTCGTTTTCGACCTCCTGACCGAGGGGAACATCTCCCGCGCCGTCCGGGGTGAGAAGATCGGCACGCTGGTCGGAGTCGAGACGTACGGAACGGAAGGTACGCGGTGATCGACGACACGCTCCTCGAGGCCGAGGAGAAGATGGACAAGGCCGTCTCGGTCGCCAAGGACGACTTCGCCAACATCCGCACGGGGCGGATCACGCCAGCGGTTTTCGGGAAGGTCCTGGTGGACTACTACGGCGCTCCCACGCCGGTGCAGCAGCTCGCCTCGTTCCACATCCCCGAGCCGCGCATGGTCATCATCACCCCGTACGACAAGTCGTCGCTCGGCGCGGTGGAGAAGGCCGTCCGTGACTCCGACCTCGGGGTCAACCCGAGCAACGACGGGACGATCATTCGGTGCGTCTTCCCGGAGCTGTCCGAGCAGCGCCGTCGTGACCTGGTGAAGGTGGCCCGCACCAAGGCCGAGGAGGCCCGGGTCAGCATCCGCAACATCCGCCGGCACGCGAAGGACGCGATCGACCGGATCGTCCGCGACGGCGAGGCCGGCGAGGACGAGGGACGCCGTGGGGAGAAGGACCTCGATGAGGCCACCCACCGTTACGTCAGCCAGGTCGACGAACTGCTTCGTATCAAGGAGTCGGACCTGTTGTCGGTCTGACCCTCGACCAGCGCCCGTCCGCGTGCGACGCCGTGCCCATCCGCTGTCCCGGCCCCTGCGTCCGGGTTCCCGTCCCCGTCTCCGTCCCGTCGGCAAGCTGGCGGGCGGCCGGTGGACGGCGGACCTCGCGGCGCCGTGAGCGTCTCGGCCCTGGGGGTTCCTCCCGAGGACGCCTCCGTGACTGACCGCGCGGACACCCCCGACGGGCGGGGGAGCGCCGGCGACGTGCCGGTGCACCCCCGCCCGGTCGACCTGGCCCCGGCCGACCCCGTTCCGGCCGGTCCGGCACCGGCCAACTCCGCCTCGGGCACAGCGGCGACGCCGGACGAGGCCGCGGCCCCGGAGACAGTCCCGGAGCCGCCGCGCGGCGGCCGGGCCCCGCGGAACGGCCGGCGGGTGATCCGGGCCGGGCGCGACCTGCCCGCGGCGATCGCCGTCGGGGTCGTGCTGGGCGCGGTCATCCTCGTCCCGCTGTTCACGCTGTACCCGATCTGGGTCGCGGTGGTCAGCGCCGCCGTGGCGGTCGGCACCTACGAGGTGGTCCGTGCCCTGCATGTCGCGGGGATGAGCGTGCCGCTCGTCCCGCTGGCCGCCGGGGCGATCGCGATGCCCGTGGCCGCCTACACGTCCGGTACCAACGGGCTCGTGCTCGCGCTCGCGGGCACGACCCTGGTCGCCGTCGCCGTCCGCGCGGTGCGCGACCCGGCCGGCGGCGGGCGTCAGTCGCGGCTGCGGGACGCCGCGGCCTGCGCGTTCACCTCCGCGTACGTCGGCTTTCCGGCTGGGTTCGCCACGCTGCTCACCTCCGCCCCGGACGGCCACTGGCGCACCATCGCGTTCCTCGGAACCGTCGTGGCCAGCGACATCGGCGGCTACACCGCGGGTGTGCTGTCGGGCGGGCGGCACAAGCTCGCGCCCAGCGTGTCGCCCGGGAAGTCCTGGGAGGGGTTCGCGGGATCGGTGGTGGGCTGCGTCGTCGTCGCCAGCGTGCTGATGGCGTGGCCGCTGGGCGCCGAGATCTGGCAGGGCGCGCTGCTCGGCGCCGCCGTCGCCTGCACGGCGACCGTGGGCGACCTCGGTGAGTCGCTGCTCAAGCGGGACATCGGCATCAAGGACATGGGCAACCTGCTGCCCGGCCACGGCGGCCTCATGGACCGGCTGGACTCGCTGCTGTGTACCGCGCCTGTTGCCTGGCTGCTCATCACCGCGTTTCTCGGCTGACCGATCACCGATTCGTCGCGTGCCCGGGGCTCCTGGCAGACTGGACTGGCCATGACAGCCACGACCGCCGAATCCGGAAACCTCCTGCCACTGGTGTCAGGGCGGTCCAGGCCGCCGCGCCACCTCGCGGACCTCTCCCGGGACGAGCGGCGGGCCGTGGCCACGTCACTGGGCCTGCCGGCGTTCCGCGCCGACCAGCTGGCCCGCCACTACTTCACCCACCACCTGCGTGCCGACGACGCAGACCTGATGACGGACCTGCCCGCCTCGATCCGCCCCGCGCTCGTCGAGGCGATGCTGCCGAGGCTGCTCACGCCGGCCACCGCCCTCGACTGCGACGGTGGCCAGACCCGCAAGACCGTCTGGCGTACCGTCGACGGCGCCAAGATCGAGTCGGTGCTGATGCGCTACCCGCAGCGGGCGACGGTCTGTGTCTCGAGCCAGGCGGGCTGCGGCATGGGATGCCCGTTCTGCGCGACGGGCCAGGGCGGGCTGACCCGCAACCTCTCGACCGCCGAGATCGTCGAACAGGTGGTGGACGCGGCTCGAACGATGGCGGCCCGGACGACGGCCGAGGGTGGCCTGCCCGGTGGTCCCGGCAGGCTGTCGAACGTGGTGTTCATGGGCATGGGGGAGCCGCTGGCGAACTACGCTGCCCTCCTCGCCGCCCTGCACCGCCTCATCGACCCGGCGCCCGACGGGCTGGGCCTCTCCGCCCGCGGGCTCACGGTCAGCACGGTGGGCCTGGTCCCGGCGATCCGTCGCCTCGCCGGTGAGGGGCTGCCGGTGACCCTCGCCGTGTCCCTGCACGCCCCGGATGACGAGCTGCGCGACAAGCTCGTCCCGATCAACACCCGATGGCCGGTGGCCGAGGTGCTCGCCGCCGCGTGGGAGTACGCCCGGGTGACGGGGCGGCGCGTGAGCATCGAGTACGCCCTGATCGACGGCGTCAACGACTCGCCCGAGCGCGCGGACGCGCTGGCCGCCCTGCTGGTCGGCCAGCTCGCGCACGTGAACCTCATCCCGCTCAACCCGACGGGCGGCTCGTCCTGGCAGGCGAGCGCCCCGCGCGGCCAGCGTGTCTTCGTGGAGCGCCTGCGGGCCCGCGGGGTGGCGGCCACCGTCCGGGACACCCGGGGCCGGGAGATCGCCGCGGCCTGCGGGCAACTCGCCGCGGAGCCCCCCGCGCGCTCGAGGGCGGGTCGGTAGTCGTGGCCACCGGGAACTCCGCCGGTCGTCGGCGTAGCCACGGCCGGGCCGGGGCCGGCTCCGCGCGGTCGGGGGTCGCCCGGCAGGGGCTGGCCCGGTCGAGCGCGCTGCGGCACGGGTCGCGTCCGGCGAACACGCTGTGGCTGCCGCTCACCGCGGCGGCGGGGGTGCTCCTGCTCCTGGTCTGGTACGCGATGTCGCAGGATCCCGGGGAGGCGACCGGTTCCTCGTCCCCGGTCGCCTCCGCGCTGGGCGGAGCGGGCGGTGCCTCCAGCGGGCCCGCCGCCGTGGCGGCACCGACCGTCCCGCCGCCACCGCGCAGCGGCTGCGAGACCGGCAGCAGCCTGCCGGCGGGCGTCACCACCGAGACCATCCACGTCGGCGACGTCGACCGGCAGTTCCTGCTGGCCGTCCCGCAGGGCGGCGGGGCGGGTACCGCACTGCCGCTGGTGCTGAACCTGCACGGTTACGGGCAGCCCGCACAGGAGCTCGAGCAGTACACCCAGATGGCGGACAGCGGCACCCGGGCCGGCTACGCCGTCGTCACCCCGGTCGGGGCGTCGAACCGGTGGAACTTCACCCGCTCGGCCAAGGTGGGCCCGGATGACGTTCTCTTCGTCGGCGCGCTGCTCAACGACCTGACCGGCCGGATGTGCCTGGACCCGAAGCGGGTGTTCGCCAGCGGCTTCTCCGACGGCGCCGACATGGTCCTCGCGCTGGCCTGCGCGCTGCCCGAGCGTTTCGCGGCGGCGGTCACGGTCGCGTCGAGCCGCTTGCCGGACGCCTGCGCCGCGCCACGGGCCAGCCTGCTCGAGCTGCACGGCACCGACGATCGGATCGCGCCGTTCAACGGCGGGGGCCAGGCCCGCACCGCCCCCTACGACGGGCTCGTCGCCCAACCGGTGGAGGCCCGCACCGACAGGTACGCGCGCGCCCTCGGCTGCGGCGGCGAGCACTCGACGGCGCAGGACTTCACCCACGTCGCGCGGACGACCTGGACGACCTGCCCGGCCGGCAAGGACGTCGCCGCCCTGGCGATGCAGGGCGGCGGGCACACCTGGCCGGGCGCGGCACCACGGCCCGAGCTGGGTGGCACGGTGACGAACCTGAGCGCGACCGTGGTGGCGCTGGCCTTCTTCAGCGGCCACCCGGCCGACGGCCGGACGGTGACCGGCGGCGGCTCGGGAGGCGGCGCGCCCGCGACGGGCGGCGCGGCCACGGGCGGCGCCACCGCGCCGACCCAGCCGCCGGCGGGGGCACCCGCGACCACCCCGCCCGCCTCGGCGGCGCCCGGGGACCAGCCCGAGCCCACGCCGACCGGGGCGAGCGACGATCCCGCCCCGGCGCCGTCGGCGCCGCCCGGCCCGTCCGCGAGCGCGACGCCGACCGGTGAGGCGCCCGCGGGCGCCGGGTAGGGGCACAGACGGGCACGTCGCGCCCGGTGAGGTGTCCGCGGGCGGCGGGCAGGAGAACGAAGACGCTGGTCACGCCCGGTGAGACATCCGCCGCCGGGGGGTACGGACAGGGGCGGGCAGGTCACGCCCGGATGCTCCGGGTGTTGACCAGTCGTAGGCGCGGCTACACCCATTGCGCACCTTCGGGCCTCACCTGTCATGAACCGAACAGGCCTCGGTCGAAGCGTCGAAGGGCCTGCGAGAATAGGCAGCGTGGCGGAGGCTTCGGTCCAGCGTGAGGTTGTTCTGCTCGGGTCCACCGGCTCGATCGGGACTCAGGCGATAGATGTCGTACGCCGCAATCCGGACAGGTTCCGGGTGGTGGCGCTGATGGGAGGCGGGTCGCGGGTCGACCTGCTCGCGGCGCAGGCGCTCGACCTGGGGGTCGAGGCGGTCGGTGTGGCCGCGGCCTCGTCGGCGCAGGACCTTCAGCTCGCGTTCTTCGCGGAGGCGTCCAAGCGCGGCTACCGCCGTGGCGAGTTCGCCGTCCCGAAGATCCTCGCCGGGCCCGATGCGGCCAGCGAGATCGCGTCCTGGCCGGCGGACATCGTCCTCAACGGGGTGTCCGGCTCGGTCGGGCTCGCGCCGACGCTGGCGGCCCTCAAGGCCGGCGCGACGGTCGCGCTGGCGAACAAGGAGTCGCTGGTCGCGGGCGGCCCGCTGGTGCTCGACGCGCTCGGCGGCAACCCGGACCGGCTCGTCCCGGTGGATTCCGAGCACTCGGCGCTCGCGCAGTGCCTGCGTGGGGGTCGGCGTGAGGAAGTCCACAAGCTGGTGCTGACCGCCAGCGGCGGGCCCTTCCGTGGCCGGAGCAGGGACGACCTGGCCGGGGTCACCCGGGAGCAGGCGCTGGCCCATCCGACCTGGGCGATGGGGCCGCTGGTCACGATCAACTCGGCGACGCTGATGAACAAGGGCCTCGAGCTGATCGAGGCCCACCTGTTCTTCGGTGTGCCGTATGACGACATCGAGGTCGTCGTCCACCCGCAGTCGCTGGTCCACTCGATGGTCGAGTTCAACGACGGGTCGACCATCGCCCAGGTGTCGCCGCCGGACATGCGGCTCCCGATCGCGCTGGCCCTGGGCTGGCCGGACCGGGTGCCGCTGGCCCAGCCGCCGATGGACTGGACGCGCGCCCAGTCGCTGACCTTCGAGCCCCTGGACACCGTCGCGTTCCCCGCGGTGGACCTCGCCCGGACGGCGGGCCGCCTCGGCGGGACCGCGCCGGCCGTGTTCAACGCGGCGAACGAGGAGGCCGTCGCGGCCTTCCTCGCCGGGCAGCTGCCCTTCGTCCGTATCGTCGACCTGGTGGCCGAGGTGGTGCAGGCACACGAGGTGATCGCCCGTCCGACGCTGGACGAGGTGTTCGCCGTCGAGCGTGAGGCCCGCGCCGCCGCGAACCGCCTGATCGAGCGGGCCGGCGGGCATCCCGTGGCGGCCGGAGGACATGGTTGATGGCAACTCTGGGCATCGTCGCCTTCGTCCTCGCCCTGTTCGTCTCCGTCGTCCTGCACGAGGCGGGGCACTTCGTCACCGCCCGCTACTTCGGGATGAAGGCGTCCCGTTTCTTCGTCGGCTTCGGCCCCACCCTGTGGTCGAAGCAGCGCGGGGAGACCGAGTACGGCATCAAGGCCATCCCCGCCGGCGGGTTCGTCAAGATCGAGGGGATGACCTCCCTCGAGGAGATCGACCCGGCGGACGAGCCCCGTGCCTTCTACAAGGCGCGGGCGCACGCCCGGCTGGTGGTGATGTCGGCGGGGTCGTTCGTGCACTTCGTCATCGCGATCGTGCTCATCTACGGGGTGCTGGTCACCATCGGCACCACCCAGACGAGCCAGACGAAGATCGGGCACACGAGCTGCGTGGCGACGACGTCCGCCTGCACCGGCCCGGGGCCGGCGGCGGCAGCCGGGCTGCAGGTCGGCGACCGGGTGGTCAGCTTCGACGGCGTGGCCGTCACCACCTGGGAGAAGTTCACCCGGCTCGTGCGCGATCACGGGCCGGGCCCGGCGGTGCTCGTGGTGTCCCGCGACGGCGCGGACGTCACGCTGCGGCCGGACCTCGTCGAGGTGCTGCGTGACCGCGAGACCGGCCTCGCGGGCAAGGACCCGGTCGGCGCCCTGGGAGTGAAACCAGGCCGGGAGACCGTCGACTACGGCCCGCTCTCGGCGGTTCCCGAGACCTTCAAGGTCATCGGCTCCGGGTTCACCGGGATGTACGAGACGTTCACCGAACGGATCGACGACATTGGCCGCATCTTCGGTGACAACCGCGACGAGAGCGGTTTCATCAGTGTGGTCGGCGCGGCCCGCCTCGGCGGTGAGGTGGCCGCCGCGGACGACGGCTGGACCGACCGGATCCGCGGTTTCCTGATCCTCGTCGCCGCGATCAACCTCGCCATCGGGATCTTCAACCTGCTGCCGCTGCTCCCGCTCGACGGCGGGCACATCGCGGTGCTCGGCTTCGAGCAGGCCCGACACGGCCTGCGTCGGCTGCGTGGCTACCGAGGCCCGGTGCAGCCGGTGGACTTCGCCAAGCTGTTACCAGCCACGTACGCCACGGTCGTCGTTCTCGTCGGGTTCAGTCTGATCATTCTGTCCGCCGACATCGTCAACCCCATCCGCATCAATCAGTAGCTGCCGTGTACCCGCGGTGGCGCGCGGTGGTGGTCTGCGGACGTCCCGGTCGCCGGTAGCTCCGGTGCGGGCGTCGCGTCTGGCCGTCGTGAGTGCGCCGCCCCGCACGACACCGACTGACCCGGACGATCCCGTCCGTGACGGGCCTGGCCGGGTCGCCATCTGACGATCAAGCATCCGACACGCCAGTGAGGACATCGTGACCGTAACTCTGGGCATGCCCGCCGCTCCGCCTCGTCCGGTCGGAACGCGGCGGCTCAGCCGGCAGATCCACGTGGGCAACGTCCCGGTCGGAGGTGACGCCCCGGTCTCCATCCAGTCGATGTGCACCACGCTGACCTCGGACGTCAACGCGACCCTTCAGCAGATCGCCCAGCTCACCGCCGCCGGCTGTCAGATCGTGCGGGTGGCGGTGCCCAGCCAGGACGACGCCGACGCGCTCGCGGCGATCGCCCGTAAGTCGCCGATCCCGGTGATCGCGGACATCCACTTCCAGCCGAAGTACGTGTTCGCCGCGATCGACGCGGGCTGCGCCGCGGTGCGGGTGAACCCGGGCAACATCAAGCAGTTCGACGACAAGGTCGGCGAGATCGCCCGCGCCGCCAAGGCGGCCGGCACCCCGATTCGGATCGGGGTCAACGCCGGGTCGCTCGACAAGCGCCTGCTGGAGAAGTACGGGAAGGCCACTCCGGAGGCGCTGGTCGAGTCGGCGCTGTGGGAGGCCTCGCTGTTCGAGGAGCACGACTTCCGGGACATCAAGATCTCGGTGAAGCACAACGACCCCGTGATCATGATTCAGGCCTACCGGCTGCTGGCCCAGGCCTGTGACTACCCGCTGCACCTCGGTGTCACCGAGGCGGGCCCGGCGTTCCAGGGCACCGTGAAGTCCGCGGTGGCCTTCGGCGCGCTGCTGTCCGAGGGCATCGGCGACACGATCCGGGTCTCGCTGTCGGCGCCGCCGATCGAGGAGGTCAAGGTCGCCTCGGCGATCCTGGAGTCGCTCGGGCTGCGCGAGCGCAAGCTGGAGATCGTCTCCTGCCCGTCCTGCGGCCGCGCCCAGGTGGACGTCTACACCCTGGCCAACGAGGTCAGCGCCGGCCTGGAGGGCATGGAGGTGCCGCTGCGGGTGGCCGTCATGGGCTGTGTCGTCAACGGCCCCGGTGAGGCCCGTGAGGCGGACCTCGGTGTTGCCTCCGGCAACGGCAAGGGGCAGATCTTCGTGCGCGGAAAGGTCATCAAGACGGTGCCTGAGGCGCAGATCGTGGAAACTCTCATCGAGGAGGCCATGCGGCTGGCCGAGGAGATGGAGGCCAGCGGCGCGGCCTCCGGCTCGCCGTCGGTGTCCGTGGCCTAGTACCTGGAAGGGCTGGATGGGTCTGCCGCTTCGCTCCGCTCCGACCCGGTTGCTTGACGATCGGGATCTGCCCGCGGTCACCCAGCTGCTGGGCCGCAACCCGGTAGCCGATGTCTTCGTCGCGTCGCGGGTGGCGGCGTGCGGTCTGGACCCCTGGCGCCTGGGCGCCGAGGTGTGGGGCCACACGGTCGACGGGACCCTGACCGCCCTGTGCTATTCAGGCGCCAACCTGTGGCCCGTGGCGGCGGGCCCGGCCTCGGCGAAGCTTTTCGCCGAGCGGGCCCGCCGGCAGGGCCGCCGCTGCTCGTCGATCGTGGGCGTCGGCTCGGCCGTCACCGCCATGTGGCGGCACCTGGAGCCGGTGTGGGGCCCGGCCCGGGAGATCCGCGCCGACCAGCCGTTACTCGCGATCCAGGCCCCGCCGCGCATCGCGCCGGACCCGGCGGTCCGCCAGGTCCGGCCGGACGAGCTGGACGTGCTGCTCCCCGCCTGCATCGCCATGTTCACCGAGGAGATCGGCGTCTCCCCGGTCGGCGCGGACGGTGGCGCGCTCTACCGTTCGCGCGTCGCCGAGTTCGTCGGCCAGCGCCGCTCGTTCGCCCACATCGAGGACGGCCGGGTGCTGTTCAAGGCCGAGATCGGCGCGGTCGCCGGTGACGTCTGCCAGATCCAGGGCGTCTGGGTCGATCCGGCCCTGCGTGGCCGTGGCCTCGGCGCCGCCGGGACGGCCAGCGTCGTGGCGCTCGCCCAGGCGACGTTCGCCCCGGTGGTCAGCCTGTACGTGAACGACTTCAACCACCCCGCCCGGCGCGCCTACGAGCGCGTGGGGTTCGAGCAGGTGGGGACCTTCGCCTCGATCCTGTTCTGACCAGAGCGCGCTGATGGCCGACGTGCACTGAGCGGCCACGTTCCGTGCATCTTTCCGCCCGGTTTCGTCCGGCGCCCGCCAGCTGCGAGCGCCCTACGCGACCGGGCGTTCACGCGTGGTGGGAAATCGTGTCATCCGTGTGAATTCCGGTGACGGGAAGACCCTTGGTCTGGCATCCTTGCTTTCCCGATGTGTCCAATCGACTTGATGCGCTCGATCGACTTTGTGCAAGGCGCCGTGCGTGTGGGAAAGGGAACGTGATGAGGCCCAAGAGGCTGTGGCAGCGGTTCGTGCCACTGGTTGCTGCCGGTGCGTTGGCGCTGGCGGTCACCGCCTGCTCGGGCGACGACGGGGGAACGGAGTCCGTGTCGTCGTCCGGGGAGGTGACCGGAACCCTGCGGCTGGGGTACTTCCCGAACCTCACGCACGCCCCGGCGCTCGTCGGCGTGGAGCAGGGCATCTTCGCCAAGGGACTCGGCTCCGGCGTGAAGCTGCAGCCGTCGACCTTCAACTCGGGCACGCAGGAGGCGGAGGCGATCCTCTCCGGCGCGCTCGACGCCGGCTTCATCGGCCCGAACCCCGCGGTGAACACGTTCATCAAGTCCAAGGGTGAGGCCATCCGGATCGTCTCCGGTGTCACCTCCGGCGGGGCGGCCCTGGTCGTCAAGCCCGAGATCACCTCGGTCGAGCAGCTGCGCGGCAAGACGCTGGCGACCCCGAGCCTGGGTAACACGCAGGACGTCGCGCTGCGGTACTACCTGAAGAAGAACGGGCTCGTGACGGACACCAAGGGCGGCGGCGACGTCTCCATCCGTCCGCAGGAGAACTCGGTCACGGTCGACGCCTTCAAGTCCGGCGCCATCGACGGCGCCTGGGTTCCTGAGCCGATCGCCTCCCGGCTGGTCGCCGAGGGCGGCAAGGTGCTCGTCAACGAGGCCGACGAGTGGGCCGACACCGACGGGAAGTTCGTCACCACCCTCCTGATCGTCCGCACGGAGTACCTGGAGAAGAACCCCGAGATCGTCCGCCGGCTCATCGCCGCCAACATCACGGCGATCGATCAGCTCAACGCCGACCCGGCCGCCGGGCAGGCCGCCGCGAACGAGGCGCTGGACAAGCTCACCGGCAAGCCGCTTGCCGACGGCGTCGTCGCCTCGGCCTGGAAGACGCTGACCTTCGGCCCGGACCCGATCGCCAAGTCGCTGTTCCTCTCGGCGGCGCATCAGGAGGAGCTCGGGCTCATCGAGGACCCCAAGCTCGACGGCATCTTCGACCTGAAGATCCTCAACGAGCTGCTGGCGGACGCCGGCGACCCCGCGGTCTCGGACAAGTAGGTCCCTACGCAGGTAGGCCTCGGCACAACTGAACCTCTGCACAACTGAACGACCGATCGACCGCGGCTCGGTGGGCGCCTCGCGTCCGCCGGGCCGCGATCCGGGTTCTGTCCCAGCCCGGCGATGCCGCGACCGAGGCTGCGCGGCCGGTGCCACACCGGCCGCGCAGCTCGTTCCGCGTCCAGATCACGACACATACCCCGAGGGGAGCAAGCTGTGACCGCGCTCGCGACGGACACGGCGCTGCGGATCGACGGCGTCAGCCGGGTCTTCGGTGCCGGCGCCGGTCAGGTCCACGCCCTCGACGGCATCCACCTGGATGTCCGTCCCGGCGAGTTCGTCTGTCTGCTGGGGGCGTCGGGCTGCGGCAAATCGACCCTGCTCAGCCTGGTCGCCGGGCTCGACCGGCCGACCGTGGGCACCGTCGACACCGGTGGCCGCCGGGTCGGGATGATGTTCCAGGACTCGGCCCTGCTGCCCTGGCTCACGGCCGGCGGCAACGTCGAGGTGCCGCTGAAGCTGCGCCGGGTGCCGAAGGCGACGCGCCGGGCCCGGGTCGACGAGCTGCTCGGCATGGTCCGCCTGGCCGGCCAGGGCGACCGCCGTCCGCACGAGCTCTCCGGCGGCATGCGCCAGCGGGTCAGCCTCGCCCGGGCGTTCGCCCAGGAGGCGGACATCCTCTGCATGGACGAGCCGTTCGGTGCCCTCGACGCGATGACCCGCGACCTGCTCCACGACGAGCTGGAGCGGATCTGGCGCGAGACCGGGGTCACCGTCCTGTTCGTCACCCACGACGTCCGGGAGGCCGTGCGCCTCGGTGACCGGATCGTCCTGCTCTCCTCCCGGCCCGGGCGGGTTGCGGAGATCTTCGACGTCGCCATGGATCGCCCCCGCCGCATCGACGAACACCAGGTATCCGAGCTCGCCTCCGTCGTGACGGCGCGGCTGCGGCAGGAGGTCGCCCGCCATGGCCACTGACACCGACACGGTCACCGACCGCTCCCTGGAAGCCGGCAGCGGGACCGACGTCCGGGGCGCCGGCCCCGGACCCGGCGGCTCCGCCACCGGCGGCCCCGCCACCCTGGCGCAGCGGACGTCCGACGAGGCACTCGCCGGCCTGGACGCCCTCGACCTCCCCGTCTCGTCCAGGCGGCCGACCGTGGGCCGGATCTGGTCCGCGACCTGGCCGAAGATCGCCGCGCTCGCGCTGTTCCTGCTCGTCTGGCAGATCGTCGTCTGGTCGGGGTGGAAGCCCACCTACGTGCTGCCCGGCCCCGGCGACACGCTGCCGGAGTTCTTCGACCAGCTCGGCACCGCCGAGTTCTGGGACGCGTTCGGCCGCACGCTGACCCGCGCCGGCGAGGGCTACGCGGTGGCGGTCGTGCTCGGTGGCGTCGTCGGCCTGGTGGTCGCCCGGTTCGGCCTGCTGCGCGCGGCGGTGGGGTCGTTCATCACCGCGTTGCAGACCATGCCGTCGGTGGTCTGGGTCCCGCTCGCGATCCTGCTGTTCAAGCTCAACGAGTCCGCGATCATGTTCGTCGTGGTCCTGGGCGCCGCCCCGTCCGTGGCGAACGGCGTCATCTACGGCGTCGACTACGTCCCGCCGCTGCTCGTGCGGGTCGGGCGCAGTATGGGGGCGCGCGGGTTCTCGCTGTACCGCCACGTCGTGGCGCCGGCGGCGTTCCCCTCGGTGCTCGCCGGGCTCAAGCAGGGCTGGGCGTTCGCCTGGCGCAGCCTGATGGCCGGCGAGCTGATCGTCATCGTGCCGGGCCACCCCTCGATCGGCGCCGACCTGCAGAACGCCCGGGACCTGTCGGACACCGTCGGCGTGCTGGTGTCGATGCTGACGATCTTCGCGATCGGCGTAGCCGTCGACGCGGTCTTCAACATCCTCGACCGGCGGATGCGTGAGCGCCGCGGCCTGCTCTCCGAGGGCTCGAACGCGGTGAGGGCGGCCCGTGGTCCCCGGAACGGTCGTCCGAAGGAGGATCCGACCGGTCCTACCGGGCCGGTCGGACCGCTCTCCGGCGCGGACACGTCAGCGGTCTGACCTTCGTCCGGCCCTCGCCCGATGTCGGCCGGACGGGCGGTCCGGCCGCTCACGAGGAGCCCACGGGAAGCCCGCCCGCAGTGCGGACGGCAAGATGGGGGACATGCAGATCTCCGCCCGGGCCGACTACGCACTGCGGGCCCTGCTCACGCTCGCCGCGTCGGACGGCAGCCTCGTGAAGGGGGAGACGCTCGCCTCGGCCCAGGATCTTCCCCTGCGCTTCCTCGAGAACATCCTCACCGACCTGCGCCGCAGCGGCCTCGTGCAGAGCCGCCGCGGCGCCGACGGCGGCTACCAGCTGTGCCGCCCAGCCGAGGAGATCACGATCGCGACCGTGATCCGGGCGACCGACGGCCCGCTCGCCAGCGTGCGCGGCCGCCCTCCGGAGAACGCCCAGTACGAGGGCGCGGCCAAGCACCTGCAGGACGTCTGGATCGCCGTCCGGGTCAACCTGCGCCGGGTGCTCGAGTCGGTGACCCTCGCGGACGTCGCCAGCGGGAAACTGCCCAACATCGTCCGTGAGCTGAGGGACGAGCCCGACGCCTGGGTCACCCGATAGCGCGGGCGCCGGTGGGCTTCTCCTGGTTCGCTCCGGACGCGGTGCCGGCCGTCGACGGGACACCCCTCCCGGACGACCGCAAGCCGCTCGCGGCCGTGGTGTTCGACTGGGGCGGGACGCTCACCCTCTTCCACGACGTCGACCTGCTCGACCTGTGGCGGATGACCGCGCTGGAGATCTCGTCCGCGCACGCCGACGAGATCACCGCGATCCTGGCTGGCCTGGAGACGACCTGGTGGCAGGCCCGGGACGGCAGCGACGGCCTGGCCGGCAACGGCGCGGCGGGCGGTATGACCGGGTCGGTCACCGAACTGCTCGCGGCCGCCTCCGCGGCCCTCGGCGTGGACGTGGCCGCGGCCGTGCTGCGCGCGGTCAGCCGGCGCGACCTCGCCGCCTGGACCCCGCACACGGTGTGCGATCCCGAGGCGCTGCTGCTCGTGCACCTCGTGCGTGCCCGTGGCCTGCTCGTCGGCCTGCTCACCAACACCCGCTGGCCACGGGCCTGGCACGAGCGCCTACTCGAACGCGACGGCCTGCTCGACCTCTTCCACGCCAGGATCTACACGAGCGACCTCCCCTTCGACAAGCCACACCCGATCGCCTTCCAGGCGGTGCTGGCCGCGCTGGGCGTCACCGACCCGTCCCGGGTGCTCTTCGTCGGCGACCGGCTGCGGACGGACATCCGCGGCGCGCGGGCGGCCGGCATGCGGGCTGTGCTGGTCGCGGACGGTGGCTCCGCGGACGGCGGATTGGCGGACGGCGCCGCGGCGGGCCTCGGCGGTGGTCCCGGCGGGGTGGTCCTCGATCCGCGTGATCCCCTTGGGCTGGCGGTGGCGGGCCGAGATCTCGCGGGGCGGGCCGACCTGGGCCGCGACCCCGCCGCGCGGGATCTGCCCGGTGCGGACGGGGCCGCGGCCGGGGCGTCCGCGTCGATGTTCGCGGATGCGGTGATCGGCCGCCTCGGCCACCTGCTCGAGGTCCTCGACCTGCTCGGCGCCCCCGGGCCTGGGTCACCCGCCCCACGTCGCTGAACGGCCTCTCCAAACGCGCCCGGCGGGAGAGCCACCGAGCGTGTTGTCCGGGCCGGGTTGTGTGCTGCCCGTGTGACTCGCTTCGGGGCGGGCGCGGGTCAGCTTCCGGGAAGCGCGGGGACCGCGGAGCCCGGTGGGGTTCCCGCGGCGAGGCGGGCGCGTTGGCCGCGGAGGGTCATCGCCACCAGGGCGTCGACGGCGAGTTCGCGGTCGGCGCCGGTGAGGACGCCGACCGCGTCGTGGGCGGCCACGGCCGAGCGGTCCTCGATCCTGGCGAGCAGGTCGAGTGACCCGGCGACGCCAGCCGGCTCGACCGGCAGCCGGTAGGCGGCGAGCGCGGCCGGCGGCGCCGCCCCGCGGGCCCGCAGCGCGGCGACCAGCGAGTCGCGCAGCGTCCGATGATCATCGTGTGCCACCCGGGCGAGCTCGCGGGCCGGTCCCGCGGCGGCCCCGAGCGGGGCGAGGACCCCGCCCGCGGTCGCCGTCGCGTAGACCGCCGCGTGCGCGGCCGCGAGCATCGAGGACAGGGCGACGACCGCGGGGTCTTCGGCGGTCATCCGGCCGCCCCCGGTGCGCCCAGTGCCGTGACGAGTTCGGCGTGCGCGGACTCGGCCGCACACAGGCTCGCCAGCAGCGGCGCCAGGCCGGCACCGGCGGCGAGGCAGCCGGTGCGGTGCGCCGCTGCGGTCGTCCGCTCAAGCTCGGCCAGCGCGCTCAGTGTGGTGGCCCGGGTCTCCGGAGTGTCCGATCCGGCCGGCGGGGGAGTGCCCGCGGCCGGGGAGGAACGCAGGCCCGCCCCGGACGGCGTGCTCGCCCCGGCCGGGGCGCCCGTCGTGGCCGGCGTGCCCGTCGTGCCCGCCGCGGTCGCGGTCGCGGCCTCGGGCAGGCCCTGGGCGACCAGCTCGCGGGCGTGTTCGGCGTGCTGGGCGCGGATCGCCCGCAGCGTCTCCGCGAGGCCCGGGTGCTGGTCGATCGCGCCGTCGTAGGCCTCGATCAGCGCGGTCTCCCGGGTGTGTGCCGCTCCCGCGGCGGTGACGTCGGCGGGGGTGACCCGGCTGGCGGGGGCGCCGCCGGTAGAGGTGGTGCAGCCGGACATCCCGGCGAGGAGCAGCCCGCCCGTCCCGGCCAGTGGCAGCGCGGCCAGAAAGGCCCGGCGGGACGGACCGGGACCGGCGGCGGTGGGCACGGCTGGCAGCTTCGCACATCGGCGTGCCGCCGTCGG
Organism: Frankia sp. Mgl5; assembly: GCF_023242985.1. Lineage (NCBI taxonomy): Bacteria > Bacillati > Actinomycetota > Actinomycetes > Frankiales > Frankiaceae > Frankia > Frankia sp. Mgl5. The sequence continues at coordinate 32,961 of NZ_JALKFY010000012.1, forward strand.
CGCGCCGGTGGCACCGGTCGGCAGGCGAGCCGGACCGGGCCCCGATTGGAGTGCTCCGCCGGCGGACGTAGGCTAAGGGATCTCGACCGTGTGACGCTCGACGCCCGCTTCCACGGGCACGCGCATCCGGGACGACGGTGCCGTCGATCTCCGCCGCTGCCGCGGCCGGTCACCGAAGGCACCGGTCGGGGCGACACCGGGTGGGGCCGAGCGGTCCACGGGCACGGGCGCCGCGTCGGCGCGGGAAGGAACGGGCGAGGTGGCTAGGGCGGGAGAGTCCGGCCGGGCGGGGGTCCGTCGGTCGACGGCGCCGTCCCGGGGCACGGGCGGAGCGCGGGCCGCCGCGGACGCGGTGCGTGCGGAGCTGCGCCGCCGCCTGGAGCCCAGTCTGGCGACAGCCGGCTTCGACCTTGAGGACATCTCCGTCACGCGGGCCGGGGCACGCAGCGTGGTCCGCGTCGTCGTGGACCGGGACGGCGGCATCGATCTCGACGCTGTCGCGGACGCCAGCCGGCTCGTCTCGGCGGTCCTGGACGGCGAGGACGTCGGCACCGGTGGTGCTGGCGGTACCGGTGGCAGCGGTGGCGCCGCGGGTGGCTCGGGCGCGAGCCCGATCTCCGGGGCCTACGTGCTCGAGGTGACCTCGCCCGGGGTCGACCGGCCGCTGGTGGAGCCGCGGCACTGGCGTCGCGCGGTCGGCCGGCTGGTGGTGGTCCGCCGGGCGGACGGCGTCGAGGTCGAGGGCCGGGTGCTCTCCGCCGACGACGAGGGCGCCGATCTGGCGGTGCCGACGGCCCCGGCCCGACGTGGGCGTCCTGTGCGCCGGCGGATCGAGCGGGTGGTCTACGCGACCGTGGCACGTGCGTCGGTTCAGGTCGAGTTCGGGTCGGCGACCGACGCCGATGTTGACGCCGATGCCGGTGCCGAGCTCCCTGCCGGCGCAGACCTCGGCCTTGACGTCGGGAGCGATGTCGATCTCGACGAGGGTCTTGAGGACGACGACGGTCTCGAGGACGACGACGACGATGAGGACGAGGACGGTCCTGAGGACGAGTACGGCGCCGCCGGCGGTGGCGCCCCCGCCGCGTCGGCGGCGGACGAGGTAGTGGAAGATCATGCTGCCGTGGACACGGAAGCGGGCCTGATCGGCCGGCCCGGCAAGGAGATGAACCGGTGAAGCTCGACGTCGCTGCGCTGCGGGGAATCGAGCGCGAGAAGGAGATCGCCTTCGACACGCTCGTCGAGGCGATCGAGACCGCGTTGTTGACCGCCTACAAGCACACCACCGGATCCGCCGACGACGCTCGGGTGGTGATCGACCGGACCAGCGGCGAGGTCGCGGTCTTCGCGCGGGAGAGCGGCCCGGACGGGACGTCCCGCGAGTGGGACGACACCCCGGCGGACTTCGGTCGGATCGCCACGATGACCGCCAAGCAGGTCATCATGCAGCGCCTGCGCGAGGCCCAGCAGGAGGTCACCTACGGCCAGTACGCCGACCGGGAGCACGAGGTGGTCTCGGGCGTGGTCCAACATCATGAGCAGCGGGCTGGTTCCCGTGTCGTGCTGGTCGACCTCGGCACGATCGAGGGCGTGCTGCCCCCGGCCGAGCAGGTTCCCGGCGAGCGCCTGGAGCACGGTGACCGGATCAAGTGCTACGTGGTGCACGTGGCCCGCGGGATGCACGGCCCGACGGTCACCCTGTCGCGGACCCATCCCGAACTGGTGAAGGGCCTGTTCCGGCTGGAGGTGCCCGAGGTCGCCGACGGCACGGTCGAGCTCGCCGCGATCGCCCGCGAGGCCGGTCACCGCACGAAGATCGCGGTGCGTTCGAAGGCGGCCGGGGTGAACCCGAAGGGCGCCTGCATCGGCCCGATGGGCAGCCGGGTGCGCGCCGTGATGGCGGAGCTGCACGGCGAGAAGATCGACATCGTCGACTGGTCGGCGGATCCCGCGTCCTTCGTGGGCAGCGCGCTCTCGCCGGCCAGGGTGTCCCGGGTGGAGGTCACCGACCTGGCGAGCCGTTCGGCGCGGGTGGTCGTTCCCGACTACCAGCTCTCGCTCGCGATCGGCCGGGAGGGGCAGAACGCCCGGCTGGCCGCCCGGCTCACCGGATGGCGGATCGACATCCACTCCGACACCGAGGGTAGCGAGCCGCGTGCGGAGCGGCCGGCCGGGGAGGCCCCCCGTCGTCCGGGGACGGGGACCGGGCCCCGGAGGTCCTCCGCGACGGGCGGCCACTCTCGGGGCGCAGCAGGATAGACTTGATGTGGCGCGCCGTGCGGAGCCGACTGCCATGCAGAGCCGAGTCGTTTTGCCGGGTCGATTTGCAGAGTCCAGTCGTCCTGCAGAGCTCAGTCGTCCTGCAGACCCGAGTCCTCGAGTGACCCCCGACCGGGCACCACGTTCGAACGCCGAGCGGGGTTCTCTCCAGGACTCTGGACCGATTCGTACCTGTGTCGGTTGTCGAACCCGGGCGGCGCGGTCGAGCCTGTTGCGTATCGTCGTAATCGGCGGGGAGCTCCTCCCGGATGTTCGCCGTCGGATGCCTGGCCGGGGCGCCCATGTGCACCCCGATCTGGCTTGCGTCGATCTCGCGGAGCGCCGCAAGGCGTTCCCGCGGGCGCTCAGGGTTGCGGGGCCGCTCGGGCTGAAGCAGGTCAGAGCGCACCTGGAACAGCGCACGCGCAACGTGTGCATGTAGAACAGTGGTACGGCCCGCGCGTCCTGACGCGGGGGCCGGTGGGACAGCGGAGCGGCGGCCAGGGCCGAGAGATCGGTTCGGTGGCCGCGCCGGCAGGCGACGCCAGATCGACGTCGACACGGAAGCAGGTCGAGACAGCGATGACCGCGCAGTGAGAACGCAGCCATGATCACGACCGGCAGGTAACGAGGTCACGCGGGCACGGACCGCGGGCCGAACGAAGGAGCACCGTGGCAGGAAAGGCCCGCGTACATGAGCTCGCGAAGGAGCTCGGCGTCGACAGCAAGACCGTGCTCGCCAAGCTCAAGGATCTCGGCGAGTTCGTGAAGTCCGCCTCGTCCACAGTCGAGGCACCCGTGGTTCGGAAACTGAAGGAGGCCTTCCCCGCGGAAGGCTCCGCTCCGTCCTCGCGTCCCGGCGGTCGTCCGGGCAACGGCGCGCGACCGATGCCGCCGCCCCGTCCGGGGCCCGCCATCGGCCGTCCCGGCCCAGGTTCCGGCACCGGTCCCCGGCCCGGCCCTGGTGGCCGTCCGGTTCCCGGTCGCCCCGGTCCGGCCCCGCTGCCCGGGGCATCGCGCCCGTCCACCCCGACGGCCGCGCCCCAGTCCCAGCCGGCTCAGTCCCAGCCGCCCCAGTCCCAGCCGGTGGCGTCGCAGGCTCCGCGCCCCGCCGCGGCCGCGGCCTCCGCCGCGCCGCCCGCGGCGCCGGCCCCGGCACCCTCGGCTCCCGCCCCGGCTCCGGTCACCTCGGCCCCGACGGCCGCCACGCCGCCGGCCGCACCGCAGCGGCCGGCTCCCGGTGGCCCGCGCCCGGGTCCCGCCGCGCCGGGTCGTCCGCGTACCGGCGGCCCCGGTGCTCCTGGTGGCCCCGGCGGCGGCCCGCGTCCCGGGCCCCGGCCCGGCCCGCGGCCGGCCGCGCCCGGTAACAACCCCTACACCTCCCCGGCGGCCGGCCCGCGTGCCGCGTCCGGTCAGGGTGGTTCCCCCTCGGCACCGCCGCGTCCCGGCGCGCCGCGTCCGGGCGGTCCGCGTCCGGGCGGTCCGCGTCCGGGTGGGCCCGGTGGCCAGCGTCCGTCGCCGGGGCAGATGCCCCCGCGTCCGGGCGGCTCCGGCGGTCCCCGGCCGACCCCGGGCCAGATGCCCCCGCGGCCCGGTGGCTCCGGTGGCCCGCGGCCGAACTCGAACATGTTCCAGCCCCGTCCGGCGGGTGGCGCCCCGGGCCGTCCCGGTGGCGGTGGCGGCCCCGGCCGTCCCGGTGGCGGTGGCGGTGGCGCGCGTCCCGGTGGCGGTGGGTTCGCTCCCCGTGGGGGAGCCCCCGGCCGTCCCGGTGGCGGCGGTGGCGCTCCGGGTCGTCCCGGTGGCGGCGGTCCCGGTGGCGGCGGTCGTCCGGCCGCCGGTGGCCGTGGTCGCGGTGGGACGACGGCGGGTGCCTTCGGTCCTGGTGGCCGTGGGCGTCCCGGCCGGCAGCGCAAGTCCAAGCGCGCGAAGCGGCAGGAATGGGAGAGCGGGCTCGAGGCGCCGCGCATGGGGGCGATGGTCCCGCGCGGTAACGGGCAGGCGATCCGGCTGCCGCGTGGCGCGTCGCTCGCCGACTTCGCGGACAAGATCGACGCGAACCCCGGTGCCCTCGTCCAGGTGGTCTTCACCCAGCTCGGTGAGATGGTCACGGCGACGCAGTCCTGCACGGACGAGACCCTGCAGCTGCTCGGTGTGACCCTGGGCTACGAGGTCCAGATCGTCAGCCCCGAGGACGAGGACAAGGAGCTGCTGGAGAGCTTCGACCTGTCCTTCGGCGGCGACTACGCCGACGACGTCGAGCTGTCGGCCCGTCCGCCGGTGGTGACCGTCATGGGTCACGTCGACCACGGCAAGACGAAGCTGCTCGACGCGATCCGGTCCACGGACGTCGTCGGCGGCGAGGCCGGTGGCATCACCCAGCACATCGGCGCCTACCAGGTCCGTGCGGTCGTGGACGGGACCGAGCGCCCGATCACCTTCATCGACACCCCGGGCCACGAGACCTTCACCGCGATGCGTGCCCGTGGTGCGCAGGTGACGGACATCGTGGTCCTGGTGGTGGCCGCCGACGACGGTGTGAAGCCGCAGACGATCGAGGCGCTGAACCACGCGCAGGCGGCCAACGTGCCGATCGTGGTGGCGGTGAACAAGGTCGACAAGGAGGGCGCGGACCCGGCGAAGGTCCGCGGCCAGCTCACCGAGTACGGCCTGGTCGCGGAGGAGTACGGCGGCGACACGATGTTCGTCGACGTCTCGGCCCGCAACCGGACGGGCATCGACGAGCTGACGGAGGCGGTCATCCTGACCGCCGACGCCTCGCTCGACCTGCGTGCCCCGACTGGTACCGAGGCTCAGGGCGTCGCGATCGAAGGTCGTCTCGACCGCGGTCGCGGCCCGGTGGCGACGGTGCTCGTCCAGCGTGGCACGCTGCGTATCGGTGACTCGGTCGTCGCCGGCGAGGCCTTCGGCCGCGTCCGGGCGATGCTCGACGAGAACGGCGCCCAGGTGTCCGAGGCGGGGCCGGCGCGGCCGGTGCAGGTCCTCGGTTTCACCAGCGTCCCCGACGCCGGCGACAACTTCCTGGTTGTGCCGGAGGACCGGGTCGCCCGCCAGATCGCCGAGCGCCGGCAGGCCCGCGAGCGCAACGCCGAGCTGGCGCTGAGCCGTGGCCGCCCGACGCTCGAGACGATCCTCGAGCGGATGAAGGAGGGCGAGAAGACCCAGCTCAACCTCATCCTCAAGGGCGACGTCTCCGGTTCGGTGGAGGCTCTCGAGGACGCCCTGCTCAAGATCGACGTGGGCGACGAGGTGGGTCTTCGGATCATCGACCGCGGTGTCGGCGCGATCACCGAGACCAACGTCATGCTGGCGTCGGCCTCCGACGCGGTCATCATCGGCTTCAACGTCCGGCCGCAGGGCAAGGCGACGGAGCTGGCCGACCGCGAGGGCGTCGAGGTCCGCTACTACTCGGTGATCTACCAGGCCATCGAGGACATCGAGAACGCCCTCAAGGGCATGCTCAAGCCGGTGTACGAGGAGGCGCAGCTCGGCACCGCCGAGGTGCGCGAGGTCTTCCGCGTACCGCGGGTGGGCAACGTCGCTGGTTCGCTGGTCCGGTCCGGCATCATCCGCCGCAACACCAAGGCCCGCCTCATCCGGGACGGCGTCGTGGTCGCGGACAACCTCACCGTCGAGTCGCTCAAGCGGTTCAAGGACGACGCGACCGAGGTCCGCGAGGGCTACGAGTGCGGTATCGGGCTCGGCTCGTTCAACGACATCAAGGTCGATGACGTGATCGAGACCTTCGAGCAGCGGGAGGTTCCCCGCACCTGACCCCGAAACGCCTGGGGCCGGCCGGATGACCATTCCGGCCGGCCCCGGTGCGCCGGGCGTCCTGGCGGGAGACGATCATGTGGATCGGGATCCTGACGCTGGACATCCTCCTCGGGGATATCCATTCCCTGAAGGAGAAGCGGTCGGTCGTCCGGCCGGTGGTCGCCGAGCTGCGCCGGCGGTTCGCGGTCAGCGCCGCGGAGACCGGTGGCCTGGACCTGCACCGCCGCGTGGAGATCGGGGTCGCGGTGGTCGCCGCGGACCGCGCGCATTGCGCGGAGGTCCTCGGCGCGTGCGAGGAGCTCGTCGCGCGGCGGCCGGAGTTGGAGATCCTCTCGGCGCGAGTACGGTACCTCTCCGAGGACGACGTCGACGACATGGCCCGTCCTGAGGTGATTTCGCCGTAATCGGCGGATCGGTGTCCGGTGTGCGTGACCCAGCACCGCCGAGCCGCGCAGCCCCGAGCTGCTCAGCCCGGCCGGCTCGCGTCGCGGGCGCATCGCCGCTCCCGCGGGGTACACGGAACAAGGGCGCCCGGCACGCGGGCCGGGGGCACGGTGCAGGGGCACCGAGCAGGGACGACAGCAAGGGCAGAAACATGAGGTGTCGACCGGTTCGGCCGGGCACCGTGGTGTCCGCCACCCGGGTCGACCGGGCGACGAGGGAGGTGGACGGTGGCTGATCCGGCTCGTGCCCGCCGGTTGGCGGTGCGGATCCGTGAGGTCGTCGCGTCCACGCTGGAACGCGGTGTGAAGGACCCCCGGCTGGGGATGGTGACGATCACCGACGCGCGGGTCACCCCGGACCTGATGGACGCGACGGTCTTCTACACGGTCTACGGCGACGACGTGGCACGGCAGGCGTCCGCCGCCGCGCTGGAGTCCGCCAAGGGCATGCTGCGCAGCCAGGTGGGCCGGGCGACCGGGATCAAGGTCACCCCGACGTTGACGTTCGTGCACGACCGGCTGCCGGACGACGCGCGGCACCTGGAGGACCTGCTCGACGTCGCCCGTCGGCGCGACGAGGAGCTCGCCCGGGTGCGCCAGGACGCGACGCCCGCCGGCGAGCCCGATCCCTACCGGCGCCCCCGGGACGCCGACGAGCTCGACGGCGTCCCGCTGGACGGCGACCCGCTCGGCGCCCTGGCGGATGCCGGGCCCGGCGACGGTCTCACTGACGGATTCGGTGACGGGTTCGGCGGTGACGGACCGCAGGCCGGTGGGGACACCACAGTCGCCCGGCAGGAGTCGGCGTCATGACGGTCATGTCCACGGGTACGGAGTCCGCCGGTCGCCCGGCTTCAGCCGGAGGGTCGGGCGGCGCCTCGGCGCCCACCGCCGTCCAGCTCGCGTCGCGGCACGCCGCCGAGAGCCTGGCCGAGGCGGTGCGGGCGCTGCGCGGCGCGGTCGACTCGGGCGGGGGGATCCTCCTGCTCGCGCACGTCAACCCGGACGGCGACAGCCTCGGGTCGGCGATCGCGCTCGGGCTGGCGCTGCGCCGCCTCGGCGCGTCCCCGCGGGTCTCGTTCGATGCCGACCCGTTCGTCGTGCCCCGGACGCTGCGCTTCCTGCCGGGCCAGGACCTGCTCGTCGCGCCCGGTGACCTCGGCGACAGCCCGGAGCTGGTGGTGACCCTGGACGCGGGCAGCGAGGAGCGCCTGGGCTGCCTGGCCCGCCGACTCGCGGTGCCGCGCTGCATCGTCGTCGACCACCACGCCTCGAACACCCTGTTCGGCGACATCAACGTCGTCGACATCGAAGCGGCGTCCACCAGTGTCATGGTGGTGCGCATCATCGACGCGCTCGGTGTCGAGCTCGACCAGGACATCGCCGCCGCGGTCTACACCGGGCTGGTCACCGACACCGGCTCGTTCCGGTTCGCCGCCACGACACCGGCCGTCCACGAGCTGGCCGCCCGCCTGCTGGCGACCGGCATCCGGCACGACCTGATCGGCCGGACCCTGTGGGACACGCACCGTTTCGGCTACCTCAAGCTGCTCGGGCAGGCGCTGGAACGCGCCCGCCTCGAACCCGAGTTCGACCTCATCTGGACCTGGTGCACCGAGGTCGACCTGCGGGTGGCGGGCATCGGCTACGACGAGATCGAGGCGGTCATCGACACCGTCCGCACGGTGTCCGAGGCCGAGGTCGCCGTCGTCTGCAAGCAGGACGGCGACGTCTGGAAGATGTCGGTCCGCTCCAAGGGGGCGGTGGACGTCGGAGCGGTCTGCACCGCGCTCGGTGGCGGCGGACACCGCTTCGCGGCCGGCATCTCGTCGTCGGCGCCGCTGGAGACCGTGATGCGTGTCTTCCGCGAGGAGCTCACCCGCGCTCCCCGCCTCACCGGGTGATCCCTCCCGTGCCTTCTTCTGAACGTCCCACGGCGGCCGAGCGTCCCGCGGCCGTCGACGGCCTCGTCGTCGTGGACAAGCCCGCCGGCTGGACGTCACACGACGTCGTCGCGCGGTCCCGGCGCCTGCTGGGCACCCGCCGCATCGGCCACGCCGGCACCCTGGACCCGATGGCGACCGGTGTGCTCGTGCTCGGCGTCGGCCGCGGAACCCGCCTGCTCGGCAGGCTGGCGCTGACCGCCAAGGTGTACGAGGCCACGATCCGGCTCGGCCGCACCACCACGACGGACGACGCCGAGGGCGACCCGGTGGCGGACCGCCCGGTCGATGTCGGCGCCGGCCCGCTCGCGGCGGCGATGGCGGAGCTGACCGGGGAGATCGACCAGGTCCCGTCCAGTGTCAGCGCGGTGAAGGTCGCCGGGGTGCGGGCCTACGACCGGGTCCGGGCCGGCGAGGAGGTGACGCTCGCGCCGCGGCGGATCACCGTCAGCCGGTTCGAGCTGCTCGCCCGGCGCGGCGAGACCGACCTGGACGTCGTCGTCGCCTGCTCGAGCGGGACGTACATCCGCGCGCTCGCCCGGGATCTGGGGGCCGCGCTGGGCTGCGGCGCCCACCTCACCGCGCTGCGGCGCACCGAGGTCGGGCCGTTCGGGCTGGCCGAGGCGGTGACCCTCGACGCGCTCGCCGAGGCCGCGAACGCGGCCGTCGTGCCGCTGGGGGCAGCGGTGGCGGCGACCTTCCCGCGCCGCGACGTGGACGGGGAGCAGGCCCGGGACGTCGCCTACGGGCGGCGGCTGCCCATGCTCGGCAGCCCGGGGCCGTACGGCGTGTTCGGGCCGGACGGAGCGCTCCTCGCGCTGTTCGAGGAACGGGACGGCGCGGCCCGCCCGATCGTCGTCTTCGCGCCCGCGTAGCGCCCCGCCTGCGCTGTCACCCGCGCTCACCTGGTGTTCCGTCGGTGTGCGGGCCCGGTGCGTCCACCCGGCGTGCGCATCAGGCGCGGGTCCGTCGCCGACGCCCGGATCGGCCGTCCGCCGTGACCGCCAGGATCGCGATCGTAGATCGACTCGTGATGCCCTAGGCTTCGGCAGGTGCGACGTTGGCGCGGAGTGGAGAACACCCCGGACGACTGGCCGGGAGGAATCGTCACCATTGGCTTCTTCGACGGCGTCCACCTCGGGCACCGGCGGATCATCGGCCGGGCGGTGGAGCTGGCGCGCGAGCGCGGGCAGCAGGCGGCCGTGGTGACGTTCGACCCGCACCCGGCGGAGGTGCTGCGCCCCGGCACCCATCCCGCGCTGCTGACGACCCTGCGGCACAAGGCCGAGCTGCTCGAGGGCGTCGGCGTCGACGCGCTGTGCGTCGCCCCGTTCACCCTCGACTTCAGCCGGATGACCGCCGAGGACTTCGTCCACGAGATCGTCGCCGGGCAGCTGCGCGCGACCGGCGTGGTCGTGGGGGAGAACTTCACCTACGGCCACCGCGCCGCGGGGAACGTGGAGACGCTGGCCCGCGGCGGCCGTTCCGAGGGCTTCACCGTGGAGGGGATCGGCCTCGTCCACGCGGACGAGCAGGTGCTCTCCTCGACGGCGATCCGCCGGCGGGTGGCCGACGGCGACGTCGAGGGCGCCGCGGCGGCCCTCGGCCGGCCGCACCGGGTCGAGGGCGTGGTGGTGCACGGGGACGCGCGTGGCCGGCTGATCGGCTACCCGACGGCGAACCTGCAGTGCACGCCGTGGGCGGCGGTTCCCGGCGACGGGGTGTACGCGGGCTTCGCACGGTGGTCCGGCCAGCGGCGGGCGGCCGCGATCTCGATCGGCACCAACCCGACCTTCGAGGGCCGCGACCGCCGGGTCGAGGCGTTCCTGCTCGACTTCGACGGCGACCTCTACGGCGAGTACATGGTCTACGAGTTCACCCACCGGCTGCGCCCGACGCTGCGCTTCGACTCGGTCGACGAGCTCGTCCTGCAGATGGCGCGGGACGTCGACGCCACCCGCGCGGCCACGCTCCCCGTCTGACACAACGCGTCCGCGCCGGGGGTGCCGACGGTCGGTGCCGGGGCGGGTCTCCCGGGGTTGATAAGCTTCCTCTTCAAGCGGGAGCGGTGTGTCCGGTGACGGCGTGCCGGTGGTTGGCTCGTGGCGGTTGCTGATGTTCGCAGGTGTTGACGCTCGTGCGCAGGTGTTGACGCGCAGAGTGTTGACGCTCAGTGGTCGCTGAGGCTCGGCGGTGGTCGGGAGATTCGGCGAAGGTCGATGTTCCCGGGCGGTCGCCGGCGGTGGAGCCACGGCCGACGGCGTACACCGGCAGGAGGCTCGGGTGATGCAGACCCCGAGCGCGCGCCGTCCCGGATGAGGAACGAGGTGGAGCGTGCCGCTCTCTGGCGACGTCAAGCAGAAGATCATGTCGGACTACGCCACGGTCGACCGGGACACCGGTTCGCCCGAGGTACAGGTCGCGATGCTGACCCGTCGCATCAGTGACCTGACGGAGCACCTGAAGGTCCACAAGCACGACCACCACAGCCGGCGCGGGCTGCTCCTGCTCGTCGGGCGCCGCCGGCGGTTGCTGAACTACCTGGCGAAGACGGACATCAACCGTTACCGCGCACTGATCGAGCGACTCGGTCTGCGTCGATAGTCAGGAGAGGGAGCGCCCCGGTGGCGCTCCCTCGGCACATCGGGGGTAGATACCGGTGTGCCGGGCCGTGGGGGGGCCCGGGGCGCCGGCGGGGGGCCGCGGGGCCCCCCGCCAGCCGGGCCCCCGTGGGGGCCCCGGGGGGGGGGGG
>NZ_JALKFY010000844.1:0-3694 GCF_023242985.1 Frankia sp. Mgl5
GCATCACCAACGGCCACTACCAGCTCAGTTGATCTCCATCAGTCCGCCACACGATCCACAGGTTTTGACAATTCCTCATCTAGGTTTCGGCCTGTGAGCTGGTCTGTTTCGGTTGAGGTGGTGGTCGGTGGGAGTCGCCAGGCGGCGTTGCGGTACTCGTTGGCTCGCAGGCTCAAGCCGGCTTCTGGCACCCCAACAAGCGTACCCAGGGGTTCGGTCGCCACCGGTGCACAGGACGAAGGCCAGCGGAGGAGCGTCGGACGCCCGAATCCGCCGCTTCCCCTTCACATTCACGCGTCACGATCATGGCCTGTACGGACGTGCCGTCGACACAACGACAGCTGCGCGGGTCGGATACCGACCCACGCAGCTGTTCGTGTATCTAACGACCAATACTGAGATGCCCGAGACGCAGACGCCTGCGGGCATGCGTCAGACCGGGCGGACGTGCTCCGCCTGCGGGCCCTTCTGGCCCTGCGTGACATCGAACTCCACGCGCTGGTTCTCGTCCAGGCTACGGAAGCCCGCGCTGTCGATCGCCGAGTAGTGAACGAAAACGTCCGGGCCGCCGCCGTCCTGCGCGATGAACCCGAAGCCCTTTTCGCCATTGAACCACTTAACAGTACCCTGAGCCATGTACTTCTCCTTCGTGGGAGCCGAACCGGGGCCGCCTGGTGCGGGCCGGGGTGCCGCGGTGTGATCGCCCCCACTGTCGGACTGGTCGGAATACAACAAGCGCCTGCTGTTGAAATCTGCGCGCGTCCATACGTTCGAGGAACCTACAACTGCAACGGGACTAACCTACCACTCATCACGCCAACCCGTTGCCTGCCGTCGGGAGGCCTGCCGCGGCGGAAGCCACGGGGTTGGGAACGGAACCAGACGCTGGGAACCGACGTCAAAGGCGCACGAGGCGTCGGCGGAACGGGAAGCGGTTTCCCGAGGGGGTCTGTCACCGCGGCTCTGGTTGTCCGCGGCTCGCTCGTCGAGCTGCTGATCGGCCTATCAGCGCTGGTATCGCTCGTCGCCGCAAGCATCCCCGACGTTCTGCTGCTGGGGTGACGGGATCACCGCTGGCACGCTGCCGAAGGCCGGTGCAGGGCTGCGGGAAAAGAATCGGATCGCGCGGGAGGGGGCTGCTACCACCGAGGTCCTGAGACGGCATAGATCGTCGGGCCATCCTCCATCTGAGCGATCGATTATCGATCGTAACTCGGGCCCCTCGATGTCATGTGGACATCGATATCTGTTGCATCGCCAGCTAGTGTCCTGGACCTGAGTTCGCTGATTAAGTACGGCTGGGTCCGTGGCGAGGACGGGGCGGCCGATGGCCAAGCTGGTGCTGGCGGAAGAGGAGCGGGCGACGCGGGCCCGCTGGATCCGGCGGGCGAAGTCGTCGCAGGCTCCGGCCTTACGATGCAAGATCGTGCTTTCGTGCGCTGGTGGCGCGTCGAACAAGGAGGTCGCGCAGGAACTCGCGGTGCGCCCCATGACCGTCGGCAAGTGACGGGAACGGTTCGTGATCCGATGGTTGGAAGGGTTGGCGGGCGAGGAACGTCCGGGTCGGCCACCATCGGTCACTCTGGACCGGGTCGAAGAGGTGCTGGTGTCCACGCTGACATGCGTGGAGAAGGCCGGAAAGGGGCGCGTCGAGTGGGCAGGCCGGTTGGAAACGGCACGTCAATGCATCTCTGGCTCATGCCCAGTAGCCGGGATCTCTGTCGTGACCAGTGGCACCAGGCTGACGCTGACAGCGCGTCCTACGGTTTCCGGGCAACTCCACCGTACATGTACACGTGGGCGTCGTCCAGCGCAGCCGCCTCGTCGTCGGGATGCCAGTGGTGGACGAGCACGACGCCGGGGTCGAGGAGTTCCATCTCGTGGAAGAAACGCTCCACCGTGCTTTTGTCACGCGCGATCAGCGGAATGCCGTTGGCCTTGTACGCGGCCTCGCCAGCGTGAACTTCCTCGGGTGCGCTGTCGGCCGTAGTGGTGGAAAGCGCCAGGACACTGCCCGCCGGGAGCGGACGCATGATCCGGTCGATGAGGTCCTGCACGACTGTGTCATCGGCGATGAAGTGCACGATCGCGATCAGACTGACCGCCACGGGCTGGCTCAGGTCGAGGGTTTCCCGCAGCTGCTCGGACTCCAGGATCCCTTCTGGGTTGTGGAGGTCGGCATCGAGATAGGCGGTCCGTCCCTCGGGGGTGCTAGTGAGCAGGGCCCGCGCGTGGACCAACACTATGGGATCGTTATCGACGTAGACGATCCGCGATTCCGGCGCGACCTTCTGGGCGACCTCGTGCAGGTTCGGCGCGGTCGGCAGCCCAGTACCGATGTCCAGGAACTGGCGGATACCGTGCTTCGCGGCCAGGACACGGGCCGTCCTGACCATGAAGTTCCGGTTCGCCCGCATGGACGTGGACAGGTTCGGCAAACTTTTGACGAACTCCCCAGCCGCCGCCCGGTCGGCCGGGAAGTTGTCCTTGCCGCCCAGGACGTAGTCGTAGACCCGCGCCGAGTGCGCCACGTCGGTTCTCAGGTCGACGTCCGGTGACACCCAGTCCGGCGCTACCGAGCGGTAGTCCCAGCCAGCATCGTCGCGTTCAGTCACGATTCCCCCTAGTCCCGACAGTGCCGGTATACGGACGATACTGGCGTTTTCTCCCAGACTCTCCCATGACCCCGCACGGAGCATCGGATGGGTGGACCGTCCTGCCCGACTAGGACGAGGGCGCCGGGGCCGATGCCGGTGCAGGACCGGCGGGCCTGTGGGGTGCCAGAAGTCGGCTTGGGCCTGTGACCTGGGCTGATGCGGCGGAGCGGGCTGTCGGCATGATGGTCAGTTATGTCCATCCGCCTGCTCTATCTGATCTTCGTGCGGGTGTGTGGCTGGCTGGTCCTCCTCGGTCGTTCGTCGGCGTCGAAGGACATCGAGTTGCTCGTGCTGCGGCATGAGGTCGCGGTGCTGCGCCGTACCCAGCCCAAGCTGCGGTGGGACTGGGCGGACCGGGCGGTTCTCGCCGCACTGATCCGACTCCTGCCCAGGACGCTGCGAGCCCACCGGCTCGTCACCCCCGGCAGCGTCCTACGGTGGCACTGCCGCCTGATCACACGGAAATGGACCCACCCACAGCGGACCGGACGGCCACCGATCAGCCAGGAGATAGCCACGCTGATCAAGCGGCTCGCGACCGAGAACACTGTGAGTGTCGAACGGGCTGCTGCGTCAGTACCTGGCCAAGAACGCCGACCTGGTCGCGTTCACCCAGGCCGAGCTCGACGCGATCGCCAGCCAGCTCAACGACCGGCCCCGCCGCGTTCTGGGTGGCCGCACCCCCACCCAGGTCTTCGCCACGGCCAGCACCTAACCACCGACGCCTGCCTCAATCAGCGCTGTCACACTGGCCCTCATCAGCGGTGATGCGCTCATCCCCTGAGACCGCCACCGAATATGGGACGGCCAAACCGTCCGGCGCGACAAATCCACTCACGCTTGCGGTGCTGGCCGCATGCCCTGCCCGGCCCCGCCAGTAGGTGAGGTTGTTGCGGATGGTGAGGGTGCTGGGGTGGTCGGGGCCCAGTACCCGAAGCTGGTCGTTCAGCAGGTGAGCGAAGGCGGCCGCGGCGCCGACTGGATCTCCCGCCTCCCCCCGCCAGGCGGCAAGGTTATTCCTGGTGATCAGGGTGCTG
>NZ_JALKFY010000844.1:3794-4051 GCF_023242985.1 Frankia sp. Mgl5
GGGTGGTCGGAACCGAGTACCCGGAGCCGGTCGTTCAGCAGGTGAGCGAAGGCGGCCGCAGCGCCGACTGGATCCCCGGAGTGGCCCCGCCAGGCGGCGAGATTGGATCGGGTGGCCAGGGTGCTGGGGTGGTCGGAACCGAGTACCCGGAGCCGGTCGTTCAGCAGGTGAGCGAAGGCGGCCGCAGCGCCGACTGGATCCCCCGCCTCCCCCTGCCAGGCAGCGAGGTTGGATCGGGTGGTGAGGGTGTGCGGATG
>NZ_JALKFY010000844.1:4151-18639 GCF_023242985.1 Frankia sp. Mgl5
GTCGGGGCCGAGTACCCGCACCATGTCGCCCAGCAGGTGGGCGAAGCCGGCCGCAGCGCCGGCCGCATTTCCCGCCTTCCCCCGCCACCGGGCGAGGTTGGATCGGATGGTGAGAGTATCGGGGTGGTCAGGGCCGAGCACCCGCAATTGGTGGGCGAGTAGGTCTTCGGCTGCGGCCGCGGCGCCGGCTGCATCTCCCGCCTCCCCCTGCCAGGCAGCGAGGTTGGATCGGGTGGTGAGGGTGTGCGGATGGTCGGGGCCGAGTACCCGCACCATGTCGCCCAGCAGGTGGGCGAAGCCGGCCGCAGCGCCGGCCGCATTTCCCGCCTCCCCCCGCCACCGGGCGAGGTTGGATCGGGTGGCCAGGGTGCCGGGGTGGTCAGGGCCGAGCACCCGAAGCTGGTCGTCCAGCAGTTGGGCGGAGGCGGCCACGGCGCCGACCGGATCCCCGGAGTAGCCCCGCCAACGGGCGAGGTTGTAGCGGCTGGTGAGAGTATCGGGGTGGTCAGGGCCGAACACCCGCACCATGTCGTCCAGCAGTTGAGTAAAGGTAGCCGCAGCGCCAGCCGCATCCCCCGCCCGGCCTTCCCAACGGGCGAGGTTGGCCCGGATCGCCAGGGTGTCGGGGTGGTCGGGGCTGTGGCGTTGGTGGGCGAGGTTGTGCAGTTGCTTGTAGTGGTCGGCGGCGGCACGAACCAGGCCGGTATTGCCGAGGCTTTCTCCGGCGCGGGTGAGCACAGGGTGGGAGTCGGGATGCCAGAGAGCGTCGCCGGTGACGGTGTGCAGGGTGGCGGTGTTGGCGCGCAGCGCTTGGGTGAGAGGGCTGGCGCGGTCGATGTCGGGCCAGGCGTGTAGGAGGGCATCGGCCGCGGTGCGAGCGAGGGTGTCGGCGGGGGGGTGGGTGTCGCGGACGGCGCGTTGGATGAGCTGGTGGACGCGGATGGCCTGGCCGGGGTTGGCGGGGGTGTAGTCAGCCAGGCTGAGCAGGCACAGGGTATCGAGGGTGTCTCGGGCGTCGTCGGCGTCGACCTCCCGGGTAATGGGGGCGTCCTGGCCAGTGGGCCGGTGAGGGGTGCGGTGGGTGGTGAGGTAGGCCAGGACCGGGGGGCTGGTGAGAACGGTTTCGGGGATGCCGTTGGGGTCGAGGACGGCGGCGAGTTCGAGCATCGGGACGGCCAGGCCGACGGGGCGGCACTGGTTGGCGCGTTCCAAGGACAGTGACCAGGCGGCATATACGGCGACGGGCTGGTCGTCGGGGCGACTGCGGGGGGCCAGTTCTTTGAGGGTGCGGGTGCGGTCGGTGAGCCGCTGGCGGTAGGTGACGCAGTTGAGGTGGCGGGATTCGGTGATATAGGCGGCGGCCTGGGCGAGCGCGATGGGGAGATATCCCAGATCGGCGGCGACCCCGGCGATTTGGTCGGGGGTGTCGTGCCGGCCGTGGGCGGCCAGAGCGGCGCTGAGGTAGGCGACGGCTTCAGTTTTGGTGAACAGGCCGATGGTCACGCGGTGGCGGCCGGGGCCGAGGAGGACGGGGTCGTGGCGGCGGGTGGTGACGAGCACCCGCCCGTTCGGCTGGGTCGGGGGCCACAGGCCTGCGAGGTCGGGGGGGTCGGCCAGATCATCGAGGATGACCAGCCACCGCGCGTTGGTGTCGGCCAGCCAGCCCAGCAGTGTCTCCGCGGCTGCGGCGGGGTCAGTGAGGTCAGCGCCGCAGATCCGCGCGGCGGCGCGGGCGTAGACGGTCTGGATCGCTTCCCGGCTACCCGCGTTCACCCACATCAGTACGTCCACCGCCCCTGAATTCCAGGCCTGGTGGGCGTAATGGGCGGCAAGCTGGGTTTTGCCGACCCCACCCATACCGGCCAGCACCGCCGTCCCCCCGCCGGAGACTGCACGGTCGAGCTTGTCGGCGACGGGCCGGTGTTGGAAACAGTCCGCGATCCGTGGCGGCATGCCCACCCGATGGCGCTCTCCCCCGAGGGAGAATGCCGCGGGCGGGCGAGGGCGTGCGGGCCTGCCCCCACGACCTGGCCCGGCCCGGCGTTGCTCCACCGCCTGGCGGCGGATTGTCTCCCACCAGGCATCCAGGGCAGGTACATGGTTGGAGGTCTTCGGTATGCGGCCGCGAAGGTAGGCGAGCAGGAACATGCCCACGCGGGGGTCGGAGGGGACGTTCTTGCCGTTCAGCCAGTCGCTGAACGACTGCGCGGTCACTTTCAGTGGCGGTGTCTGCGCGGCGGCCTGCTTCCTGATCGTCGCCCCGGTGGGGCGGCGTGCGGCCTCCCAGAGGGCGCGCAGCGCCGCGGTGTAAGTGGCTGTCGCGTCGTCCGGCACACACACCCCCGGCTGCTACTGGTTCCGGTTCCGGACCGTAAACCCTCCGGATTATCTTCCGACGCAGGATCTCGCCACGGTCATGACCCGATCGGATGAGTGCCCGGACACCAGTGATTCGCCGGAGAACCGTCCGGAACCGCTCACTTGCGGGGCAGCACCGCCACCCGGGCGGTGCGGGCCGAAGGAGAACCCCGGTGTACATCCCCACGACCGTCCTGCTCGCCGCGGCACTGCTCGTCGTCGCCTGCGCCCTCGCTGGCCTGGCCAACGCTGTCCTGCACTACGCCGACGGTGCTACCTGGCCCGCCGCCGCCCGTGCCGGCGGTCGCGCCGGACTCGCCGTCGCCGGCGTGCTCCTGGCCGTCATCGGACTCGTCGTCGCCGCGGGAGGGCTGTAGATCGGTCCTGCCATCAGCCCACTCTCACGATATTTAATGATGTTGATGAGTCCGTACGCTCTCTACAATCTTTGAAATCCTGGATGGGGCAAGTCCGGGCCCGACCCTCTGCCGGCCTGGGAGACGAGAAGTGTCTCCATCCCTGGCATCAGGGTCGGTTCTGCCGGGATCCCCCACTCAGCCCCGTCAGTAGGCGAGGTCGTTTCGGGTGGTGAGGATGGCGGGGTGGTCGGGACCGAGTACCCATAACTGGTCGACGATCAGCTAGTCAAACGCGGCCACGGCGCCGTCGGGATCTCCCACCTGGCCCCGCAGACGGGCGAGTTTGTTTCGAGTGGTGAGGATGGCGGGGTCGTTGGGGCCCAGTACCCGCACCATATCGGCGAGCAGCTGGTCGAACGCGGTCGCGGCGCCGGCGGGATCTCCCGCCTCGCCCTGCAAATAGGCGAGGTTGTACCGGGTGGCGAAGGTGTAGGGGTGATCGGGGCCAAGCTTCCGCAACTGGTCGGCGAGCAGTTGGTCGAACGCGGCTGCGGCGCTGGCGGGGTCTCCCGCCTGACCCCTCCAGCGGGCGATCTCATGCCGGGTGGTGAGGGTGTTCGGGTGGTCGGGGCCGAGTACCCTCACCATATCGGCGAATAGTTGGTCGAACGCGGTCGCGGCGCCGGCGGGATCTCCCGCCTCGCCCTGCAAACAGGCGAGGTTACCTCGTGTGGTGAGGGTTTCGGGGTGGTCCGGGCCGCCCTGCACCTGGAGTTCGATCTCGCGCCATCGCCGCCGCGTCGCGGCCCGGCGGCGGGCTCACCCACCGGGTGGGTCAGAGGCTGACACAGTCGTCTGGCATGGTGCCGTACCCGGAGGGGCGCACGGTTCCGGCGGCCGGGGTGATCGTCCCCCGGGGACCCCCTGCTGCCGCACGAGCCGACTGTCATCGGCCCGTGCGTTCTGTTGAGCCGGCTGGGCGTGGGCGGGATGGGCGCTGTCTACTACGTGCGCGACCGGCGGGGGCGGCCGGTCGCGATCAAGGTGATCAGGCCGGATCGGGCCGGGGACCAGGAGTACCGCCGCCGTTTCCGGCGGGAGATCGAGGCGGCCCGTCGGCCTCGTCTGCACAACCGTCGTTCATCAGGGGTGGTGCAACGAGCGCTCGTCCCCGGGTGCCGCCGAAGCCGCGGATGGGCCGGACTTACTTCGGCGTCTCTGTCTGCTGTCGGGGTGCGTCCGGGCGGGTGAGGTCGTCGCGGAGGGCCCGCAGGTAGGAGCGGAGGATCGCGGATCGGTCGATGAGGGTGGGGTTGAGCAACCACTGGGTTTCGATCCCGAGGGCGACGGCGACGATCTCGGTGGCTTTCGCCGCGGCGTCGATGTCGCTGCGGATCTCGCCGCGTTGCTGTCCTCGCCGGATCTCGTCGGCGATGAGGCCGCGGGTCTGCTGGTCGCGCTGGTCGAAGTAGTCGTGCAGGGGGTCCTCTGGGTCGAGGTTCTCCGCCCGCAGGACGGTCACCAGTCGGATGACGATGTCGGGTTCGGTTGGGGTCTGAAGGTCCTGGGCGCCGAAGATGCCCTTGCCCGCGTAGTCGGTCGCCGCCTGGTCCACGAGTGCGTCGCGCCGGACCATGACGGCGCGGAGCAGATCCTCCTTGGTGCCGAAGTGGTGGAGGATCCCGCTGTGGCTGATGCCGATGCGCTCGGCCAGCTCGAGGAGCCCGGTCCCGCGGTAGCCGTACCGGGCGAACAGCTCGACGGCTGCGTCGAGGATCTGCTCCCGCCGGGCGACCCCGCGGCGGTTCGGCGTTCCCTTCTTCGGTGGCATCAGTCGGGCACTCCCGATGGGCTTGACAAGGCGCGACCTCCGAATAACCATACAGACCTGTCAGGAAGATGTGGTTCGGCTTCCCGGCGGACGACGAGCGGCCCCTGAGACGGCTCAGGCTGGTGACGTGATGTAGCGAACGTGGAGCTGGGGACTGCTATGGAACCACCGGAAGATCCCAGAGGGGTTGCGGCGGGCGCTGGCGAGGTCTTCCGCACAGGGTGGTCATCCTCGGGAGTGCCATGCCCGTCGCCGGTTCGGCACCGCAGAGGCGTTCGGCGGGTTCGCGCCCATCGCGGTGGTTCCGGGGGCCGACAAGGGCCGACGGAGGCCTGAGTGTTTGAGAGACGGCGTATGTCCGCGTCTGGGGCTTCGTGAGGGCCGGCCCTGCCAGTGCGATGGGCGACCGGGTGTGCGCCACTGGCGTGCGGAGGGGCCTGTATGCGCTCGCAGGCCTGAGCGTGCCCGGTCAGGGCATTCCGCCCAGCGGTGTCGGTTGGCTCCGCCATAACCTGTCGGGGCCCTCCGAGCCGTGGACCAGGGCGTTCGCGGTCGTCGGACTTTTGGGAGATGCGCACCGTCCCGCGGGGAGTATCTGACATTCCCGGGACGTCGGTTGTGCCGCGACCGTCCTAGGCCCTCGCCACATGGCACGACACCGTTGCTCCACGGCGGAGCTTCGACGGTGTGCTCGGGGCGTGGAACCAGTTCAGCCCCGACGGCGGCGCCTGTTCCTCGGCGGCCACGTCGTGACACCAGCCCGGCGAGGTCATCTTCGCACCGCCTTGCCGGGCCTCGCACCAACAGACGAACTTCACCTTCGGAAGGGCGGCGTGATGGGTGAGAGAGAATTATCCGGCGCACACAGTGGCGGTGGCGTCTCGCGCAGGACCTTCGTGCGCGGCACAGCTGCGGCGGCCGGCCTGGCGGCGTTCGGCGGTGCGCTTGCTGCCTGCACCGGAAGCGAACCCGCGGCCGCAGTGAAGCCGGTCGTTCACCCTGTGCCCGAGGCTGCATACGTACGCAAGCTCGGCGCGGTGCCGGTGGGATCCTGCAACGCGCTCGGGGATCAGCAGTGCAGGACAGGAGTCCCGAACCCCGTCTTCCGCAGTGTGGGGGCGGGCCTGTCCGTACCCGGTCTGGGCCTCCCGCTCGGGGGCGTCGGCGGCGGCTCTTTCATGCTCAACCAGTGCGGGACGTTCGGGCCGTGGAACATGGGCGGGCAGCCGACCACGGAATTCTGGGAGATGCGCACCCTCACGCAGGCGGCGTTCCACATACGGGAGGAGGTCGTCGGAGGCGGTGGGGGTGTGTCGGTCAGGACACTGGCCGTGCCGCACACCAACACCGCCCCTGACCGCACTTTCGGCGACGTCCTGCCCGCCTGGGACACACTGAAGCCCGGGGACGGCAGCTACGCTGTACTCTTCCCGTTCGGGTACATGACCTACAACGGCTTCCAGTCGAAGGTCTCCACCAAGATCTGGTCGCCGATCGTGGCCAATGAGGACGAGCGCACGTCGATGCCGGTGGCGTTCTTCGACATGCTGCTGAACAATCCCACCGAGAAGCCGATCAAGCTTTCGGTCATGCTGACGTTCCCCAACGCCCCGGCCTTCGCCACGGGTTCGGTACGGACTGGTCTCTACAGCAGGTTCGATCGCGATTCCGCGTCGGGTATAGGCGGGGTGACCCTCGGCTCGGACTCCCCGGAGAACACGCCGGACACCGTGACGTCAGAGTGGACCATCGCCGCGCATCCGTTCGCCGGGCAGACGCTCACCTACTGCACCTCATGGGACGGATCGGGCGACGGGAGCGACATCTACGCCCCGTTCTCCGCAGCTGACGCGGACGGGAAGCTGCCTAACGGCGACATCGACCAGTCGGCCTCGGCCGGCGCGGTTGCCGTGGCGCTCACCCTGGAGCCCGACCAGACACAGACTGTTCGCTTCGCCCTTTCCTGGGATTTCCCGCAGGTCTATTACGACGGGGAAGACGCGACGACGAGGGCCGTCTGGATGCGTCGGTACACGGCGTTCCTCGGTGGAAAGACATCCCGGACCAACGACTACCTCCAGGACTCGTATCCCTTCAGGCAGGGTTTCACCATCGCGCGGAAGGAGCTGGCCCGGTACGATGACTCTCTCGCCGTCGTCGAGTCGTGGTGGAAGCCGATCGCCGAGAATCCACAGGTTCCGGCGTGGCTACGCAAGGCGTCTCTGAACGAGCTGTATCACATGATCTTCAACGGCTCGTTCTGGGAGTCCGGGCTCGTCAGCAACACGATGCCGATGAGTGCCGAGGAGGGAACCTCGCCCCGTCTGGGATCCGCGATCCCGGAAACCCACATCTATTTTCACACCGATGGCGGGGGCGGTGGAGCACAGACGAACGAAGTCGACATGGACAGCTCCGGCTACCTCGTCTTCGCGAAGCTGTTCCGCAGCATGGAGCTGGGCCGTGTTCGCCCGCTACTCCAGATGGTCAGGCAGAATCCGCTGGGAATCGGGCGCGTGATTCAGCAGACCTTCAGAAGTTCAGGACCTTACATCACCCAGACGGCGTCGTTCCAGAATCTCCAGTTCTCCAAGCCGCCCACAGCGGGAAATCCGCCCGCTCCGCCTGCCACGGATCTTGGTGATCTGTTCGCGGACGAAGCCGGAGATCCCTTTCGTGACTGCCCGCACAAGCTCATCTACCGAACGTACGCACTGATCAAGTTCTACGACGACGACGATCTGCTGGAATACGGATACGCGCCGATGCTGAAGGCGTTGAAATACTCGCAGTTCTTCCGTCCGACCGGCTCTCACCTGCCGGCGGACCCGGCATCCAACAACCCGCCGAACACCATGGATCAGGCCGTCGTGAACGGTCACGGAATCTACAACTGCGGGCTGTATCTGCTGTCGCTTCAAATCCTCTCGACGCTGACGCCCCAGGCTGCCCGACTCGGTGTCGACGAGGCCACGCCCGAGATGCAGAAGGAACTCGACGAGGAGCTGGCGGCGGCGAAGGAGGAATTTGAGAGGATCTTCTGGAACCCGGCCACCGGTCGATACCGCTACTGCGACGGCACCGGCGGGATCGGCGATCGTTCCGGTACGATCAGGGGCCGTTTCAAGCCGGTGCCACCGCCGGACTCCATCTGGCTCGAGTCCTTCGCCGGTCAGCTCGTCGCGATGGAGCTCGGCCTACCTGACGTCGTCGATCTGAACCACGCCCGTACTCACCTGAAGAACACCCTGGATTCATTCATCCGGTTCAGGGATCCCGAGGGGAACCTGATGGGTGGTCCGATCATCCTCAAGCCGGATTTCAGTATCTACCCTAGTTCACTGAGGACCACAGAAATCAACGAAGTGATCCCGGGTATCGCCTTCCTGGCCGCCGCGGGAGCATTCCGAATCGGCGCCAAGGTCAAGGACAAGGGCATCACGGAAAAGGCGTTGAAGCTCGGTGAGGGGTGCGCGGTCCAGATCTACGACATCGAGAACAACGGTTACGCCTTCGCAACCCCCGAGAGCTGGTTCGTGGATGACCACCATATCTCCAGGTTTCCGGGATACACGCGAACCCGCTCTGTCTGGTCGCTCTACGACGCGGTCAGCGCAATCGCGGTGAAGAAACCGTCCTGACGCCAGTTGATCCTGCCCACCAGGCCGGAG
Source organism: Frankia sp. Mgl5 (assembly GCF_023242985.1). Lineage (NCBI taxonomy): Bacteria > Bacillati > Actinomycetota > Actinomycetes > Frankiales > Frankiaceae > Frankia > Frankia sp. Mgl5. The sequence continues at coordinate 12,371 of NZ_JALKFY010000844.1, forward strand.
CCCACGCCGGCCTGGTAGGGCGATCCGGACACAGACAGATCAGAGACTGACGGTGCGACCACTCAACCCGGACCTCATCACGTCAACGATGACCGCGTGCCATCTCGGCCAAGCAGGTATCCCGCGGGAAAGGCGAGAAGGCACGCCCATCGCTCTGGATCATGGAATAGCGGTCAGTTCGGCCTGGACAACCGGCAGGGGCAGGCCCTGCGCGGGTGAGTTCGTCGCGGGCCACGGTGGCCAGGTCTCAGGGATGTGGTCGAGTGCGAGGCGCAGCTGTTCGCCTCCCGTGCCGAGGAGCTGCTGAAGGAAATCAACCGGTGCCCGTGACGGCGTCCACTCGTTGTCCACAAGGCATCCATTGGGCCGGCGTAGCCTCCCCTTCGAGGCGACTGGTGGGAAGGGGCGAGACATGAAGCAGACCATCGGTTCCAAATCGGCCGACAAGGTCGGAATCATCGCGCCGGTCCAAAACCGCAGGGCGCGCGTAGCGAACAGCTTCGCGATCGCCGACATCGTCACCGGCGCCGTGCTCACCGTCACCGGCGCGATCATCTGGATCTCCGTCGCCGCCTCCGGAGGCAGCCGATAAAGACTGCGGTCGTCACCGGGGCGGGGGGTGGGCTCGGAAGGGCCATCACGGCAGAGCTGGCACGACGCGGCTTCGCGGTCTGGGTGACCGACGTCGAACTCGGCATCGCCGAGCCGGTGATCGAGGGCCTCGGTTCCGAGTGCCGCGCGGCGGTGCTCGACGTCACCGACGCGAGTGCAAGCCGCGCGCTTGCCGACGCGATCGTCGCCGAGCACGGTCACCTCGACCTGTGGGTCAACAACGCCGGCGTACTTGCCGTGGGATACGTCTGGGAGGTCGACGACGCCAGCAACGCGCGTGTTCTCGCCGTCAACGCGACCGGGACGATCAACGGCGCGATCGCCGCTCTGGCTCACATGGTCCCGGCGGGGCGGGGTCAAGTGATCAACGTGGTCTCGCTCGCGGGGATCGTGGCGACGCCCGGGCAGGCGGTCTACGCGGCGAGCAAGCACGCGGCGATGGCCTTCAGTCTCAGCACGCTTTTCGACCTGCGGCGCGGCGGCCACCGCGGCATCGACATCTGCGCGGTCTGCCCCAGCGGCGTGTGGACCCCGCTGGTGGGGAACCGCATCGACGATCCCGAAGCCGCGGCCTCCTTCACCGCTCCACCGCTCACCGCCGACGTGATCGGCCGCGTGGTCGGCCGCCTCACCGAGCGCCCCCGCCCGGTGACGATCGTGCCGCGCCGGCGGGGTCCGATGATGCGCTTCGTGGATCTCTTCCCTCGCCTCTCCGCGCCCGCGGTGCCGACGCTGATGCGGGACGCCCGACGCCGACAGCAGCGCTACAAGCGACTCACCGAGAATGGCGAATGGCCGTGACTGCCGGCTGACCGCTGATCCGAATCCCACGCAGCGGAGTCGACGCGGACGGACGGGCATACACCTGAAAGCCCTGGTTTGGAGATCGCGCGGTTGCGCCGGGCGCTCGCGGACCTTCCGCCGCCTGCGGCAGGAACATCATCAACGTCCTTCGTCAGGTCGTCCTGCCGTTGTGTACTTGAAGGCCGGCGGCCATCCGCCAGCCCCGGCAGGAGGAGTCCGAAGAAGTGAGGCGTTGACCGTGGCGACATCGGGACGGACCCCCGCGCAGCGCCGAGCCGATCGTGCCCGCTGCCCGATCCCGGTCGCGCAGATCCTCGCCATCCCGATCCGCACGGTGGCCGACGCGATGCGGCGGGCGGGCGTCGACGGGCCGCTGACCGTCGCGCAGGCGCGGTCGTGGCGGGCGATGACCAGCGAACCGCCGGGCTGGATGGCCGAGCTGTTCGCCGAGACGGCCGCCCGCAGGAGTCAGCGGGAACACCGCGAGCAACGCCGAACCTTCGAAGCGGAGCACGCCACGCTGCTGCTCGCCGACGAGGTGGAACAGCGGCTGCTGGCCGGCCGGCGGATACGGGGCGACGAGGCTGAGCGCCTGGCCGCGGACCTGGCGTTCCGCGCCTACAAGGAGCTCCTCCGCGGTGCGGAACCCGGCGATCTGCTCGCATTGGACCTCGCCGCCCTGCGATGGGCCGGCATCGACCCCGACGACCCCGGCACCTGGCGCCCGGCAGAGTGAACGCCGACCACCCACCTGATCGCCTTCTGTCTCCAGACACCGTGGACGTGCTCCGCTCGGCCGGCCCGGCTATCGTGCTGCTCGGACGTCCAAGGGGTCGGGCTCAGGCTGTGGTTCCGCCGTCGATGACGAGGTCGGTGCCCACGACGTAGCGGGCCTCGTCGCTGGCCAGCCACAGGATCGCGGTCGCGATCTCCGACGTGTCGGCGACCCGGCCCGCCGGGACGGTGCCGCGTATCCGGGTGTCGCGGTCGGCGACCGACTCGCCGGGGCGCAGGGAGAGCTCGGTGTCGGTGGCACCCGGGCTCACCGCGTTGATCCGGACATTGTCGGCGATGTGGTCGCGGGCCGCGGCCCGGGACAGCACGCTGACCGCGGCCTTGCTGGCGGCGTAGGCGGCCAGTCCCGGTCGGCGGCCGTGGACGCCGATGTTCGAGGCGACGTTGACGATGGTGCCGCTGCCGTTGTCCCGCATGTGCGCGACCTCGTATTTCAGGGACAGCCAGACGCCGGTGAGGTTGGTGCCCACCACGGTGTTCCAGGCATCGATCGGCAGGTCGGCCACCGGTGCCGGCGGGCCGACCAGGCCGGCGTTGTTGACCGCGACGTGCAGGCCGCCGAACCGGTCGGTGGTGGCCCGCACCAGGGTGGCGACGTCCTCGGCGACGGTGACGTCGGCGGGGATGGCCGCGGCGCGCCCGCCGAGGTTCTCGATGCTTTTCACCGTGGAGCTCAGCGCGTCGAGGTGGCGGCCGGCGACGACGACCGCGGCGCCGGATCTACGACGGCGAGACACCGGTCACGGACCACCCCGCGGAGACGACGCGCCAGCCGGGACTGCCGCGCAAGGAGACCGAACCACAAGGAGCATGATCCAAACTTGGCGGAGACCTCCACCATGCGGAAAACAGTGGCGAACCTGTGGTCTGTGTGTGGACATCGGGGCGCATCCGCCGATATCGCCGGCATGCTGTCTCTGAGCCGCAAAGATCAGTTACGCCGGAGCGCTGGGCGACGGCCGTGACTGACGACCCGACCTGTCGAGTAGCTAGAGATCCCTGGAGGCCAGGTGACGCGCCCCCGCTTCCTCCTCGCCTGCTGCCTGTGCCGCCGAACGATCCCCCCGGACTCGGACGCCTACGCCCTCGACCGGGAATGGGTCCGCCGATTCCCCCTGATGGTCGGGACGATCGCCTGCCCGGCCTGCGCCCTCCACGATTTCACCTGGGGGTGCCACAACCGTGAGGACCAGTTCGTCGAGGGCCATCTCCCCGTGGCCGACGGCGGTCCGGACATCGACTCGTGGAGCCACATCGAGAAGTACGGCAGCCAGGGCGGCATCATCCTCACCCATCCCGAATCCGGGCTGCTGCAGGGCGCCGAGGACTACCTGCGGCACATCGCCGGCCGCCAGGGCCTCGACGCGGCCTTCACCCGACGGCTCCAAGCCGCCCTCGACGCCTGGGACGCCTACTCCTCGGTCTGACCCGGCCGCGGATGCTCGTCGCCGGCCGGGTCCGCCGCGAGGCCGCGCGACCGGCGCGGCGCCGACTGCTGGGGGCGTCAGGCGCGGCCGGTGCCGGCGGCCTTCGCGGCGCGCCGGGCCCGCCGGGTGGCTATCGCGCAGCGCAGCAGGAACGCCGGAGTCGGCGGGATCCAGCCGGCCTGCAGGGCCAGTCCCTGGTCGTCGCGCACCGCCCAGTGTTCGACGACCAGGCCGTCGCGGAACCGCAGGAAGTGGGCGTGGTTGACGGTGAACGAGCGGCCGGTGGGCGCGAAGGCGCGTTCTACCTCGCCGTTCGGCGTCCATACCACCAGGTCGCCGGTGTGGCGGCCCGACATGGTCCCGTGGGTCACGACGAGATCTCCCTCGACCAGGATCTCCTCGATCGTGAAGGACATGTCCGAGAACGCCGTGCGCAGCCAGTGGGCGGTGGCGAGGAACGCGGCGGGGCCGAGTCCGCGAGCGGCCGGCGGCTCGCTCAGCGCCTCGCGGTTGACGGCCTGGGGATGGGTGAGCGCGATGAAGTCGTCGAGGTCGCCCTCGACCATCGCGCGGATGTGGCGGACCGTCACGTCGACGAGCACGCCGCGGTCGAGCCCCGTGGTCGCCGGCCGGGGCGCCCGGACGATGACGGGAGCGACCGCCGGAGCGGCCACGCTGGCCGACGCGCCGGTGGCGGTGACGGTGGTCGAGTTCCACGAGGCGGTGGTGATCGTGGCCATGAGGTGATCTCCGATCCGTTTATTCAGTACAGCTGGCTGTATCCAAGGATGACAGTAGGCTGTATCGAATTCCATGGTCATCGGACATCGAGGCAGGTCGCGTGTACGACAACCGGTCACGCCAGGTGGCCGCGGGACAGACCCGGCAGCGCGTCCTGGCTGCCGCCCGCGAGTCGTTCCTGACCCACGGTTATGCCGGGACCACGATCCGGGCGGTCGCGGCGGCGGCCGGCGTCTCGCAGGAGACCGTCTACAAGCGCTTCGAGGGAAAAGCCGGCCTGCTCAAGGCGGTGTACGACGTCACCCTCGCCGGTGACGACGAGCCGATCAGTTTCGCGGACCGACCGGAGGCACAGGCGATGCGGGCGGCGGACGGCGCCCGGGACTCCGCCCGGGCGTACGCGGCGATGGCCGGCGCCGTGGCCGGCCGCATCGGCCAGCTGCTGGACATCGTGCTCAGCACTCGCGGCGGCGACCCGGAGCTCGAGGCGTTCGCCGCGACGATCGACCGGGAACGGCTGCTGGGGGCGACGGCCGCGGTCCGTCACTGGTCGAGCCTCGGCCTGCTCCGCGACGACCTGTCCGTGGACACGGCCTGTGACGTGGTCTGGATGCTCATCTCGCCCGCCGTCGACAACATGCTGCGCCAGCGCGGCTGGAGCCGCACCGACTACCAGGACTGGCTGGCCCGCACGTTGCTGGCGACCGTGCTACGCGACGAGGTCACCACCACGGCGGGCGACGCCGGGAGCTGACACCGCCGGCCGCGGACGGCGTGCCGTCGTCCGGACGGACGCGGTGAGCTCATCCCGGACCATGCGGGACGTCGGCGGCCAGCGTGTCGAGTTCGGCGCTGGTGGGGTACCGGCCGGTTCCGGGGAACCCGACCGCCCAGCCGGCGGCGAGCACCGCGGTGACGACGGCCTGATCCGGGTCGCCGGTCCGCAGCCAGGTGTGCAGGAACCCGGCGAACAGCGCGTCGCCGGCGCCGGTGGTGTCGACCACTCCGAACGGTGCCCGGGCCGCGACAATACGGGGCGCGCGGCCCGCCACCGCCAGCAGGCAGCCCCGCGCACCCAGGCCGACGACGACGATCCGGGCCCGTCCACCGGCCAGGACCTGCCCGGCGAAATCCGCCGGGGCCACGGTGAGGTTCTCCGCCGAGCAGAACACGATCGACGCGTGCGCGACCCAGTCCGCGGCGTAGGTGTCGTCCAGGCCCGTGGTGGCCTGCAGGTCGACGGCGATCGGAACGTCCGCCGCGGTGGCGACGGGCAGCAGGTCGCGGGCGAACCCGATCGTGGAGATCGATGCCAGATGCGCCCCGTCGAGCAGCCTGCGGAACAGCGGTGCCGGGTAGCGGGCGGTGGGCAGGCCTTTCAGGTCCGTGGTGATCTGCCGGCGGCCGTCCGGGTCGACGAGAACCGCGGACTGGGCGGTGGCGTCCGCGCGCAGCACCCCCAGGCCGGCGAGCCCTTCGCGGGCCAGGGTGTCCCGGGCCAGGCGGCCGGCGTCGTCGTCCGCGAGAAACGTCGCCAGGCGCACCTCGTCGCCCAGCGCCGCCAGGCCTCGCGCGACGTTCCCGTCGACCCCGGCGACGTCGAGGCGCAGCGGGGAGTGGGCGTAGCGCACCGGACTGTAGTGCACCGGGAAACCCTCGACCGGGATCGTCTGCTGGACGTTCACCACACCGGCGACAACCACGGCGGCCACGGGTCCCAGCCTGCCATCCCCGTCCGTGGGGGGGGGGGGCGCAGGCGCGCCGGGCCCGCCCCGGCGCCCCCCCGCCCCCCCCCCCCCCCCCGGGGGCCCGCCCCGGCGCCGGGGTCACCAGCACCCGGTCCGGGGTGATCTCCTCGATCCGCCAGCTCGACGAGCCGAGCAGGACGAC
>NZ_JALKFY010000845.1:0-18353 GCF_023242985.1 Frankia sp. Mgl5
CTCCATCACTCGAAACGCTTCCAACAAGAACGATCAGCCGTGGAGAGAGCGCGCGATGGGCAAATTCTACTTGAATTTCTTTCATCATTGCGATTCTGTAAACGAATGCATGGGGATACCCAGCACCGAAGCCCGGTGTCCGAATGCAGAACAGCCATCCCGAAAATCTCTCAGCGCAGTACGCCAATCTTCGATACAGTCAACGTTACCGGCCTGATCAAAATACAATATTGAACCGTGAATCATAAAGATAATGTCAGCATGGTTTTCTCCCTCCACAGCGAGCGAGTGAATGGCGCCAGCCTGCTCGGTTAGATAGTCTCCTGGGCCACAGCGGATCGATGCCTCCGGATAGGACCAGTAGCCGGAGAGTGTTATCGCATTCACCATTCCGCTGTGGAGATGCCGTCGCACGCTCATGCCCGGAGCGAAGCGGCTTCTAACAACCCAGAGCCCGGATAGCTGGTCTACCTGGAGGAGACAGAAATCTCCTCCAGAAATTGGATCTTTTACAAAGAATTGGGTATCATGTTTGCAGACCTCAACAGCGCTCATCCGTGCGTCAAGATCTCCAAGGGAATGTGGCGTCAAGACTGTCATCCTCTGCTGGTGTCATAGTGTGGATTCGGTAGGCGAAAGTTAGCTCTTCTCCAGTCCTTTCAAGAAACTAGTCACGAGTCAACATGCAGAGTGGTTGCTGATTCCCAAAGTCACCTCGCTTAGATCCGGCTAAAATCTTTTCTACAAGTAACTCCACGGGAAATAAAAGATAGTAGCAAGCAAGCGCTGCTCGCCCAGTGGCCAGGGTTCTTGCGCCGCGGCCGTCGGGGACATCCCCGGCCCGTGAGACGAGCAGGTTCTGAGGGTCCCACGACAGTTCTGGAGCGAGTTTCAGACCGCGACGCTCGGCGAGTGCGCGTGACGTGGTGAGATGTTGCAAGCTACCGGCGTATCCTCCATATACAGCTGCGGGAAGCCAAGTAAGATCTAGTAGCACATCGGCGAGTACTCGCGGAAGCAGACGCGGTACACCCCAACGACTCAAATCTCCAAAAAAAGTATGACTAACATAAGGAGTATGGCATGCGATGCATTGGAACCTTAGCAACTTGTTTTTTGGCTCCCATCGTGCTGGCGAACGAGCCGCGCATCTGTCGCAAACCGCCCACCAATCGTTTCGCTTAATTAATCCTATTGACGACAACTCTTCAACGGTTTCAGCAACTGATTCGGCGGCAATTCCGAGTAGTCGGCCGTAACTTAAGGAGAACAATCGTCCCGGAATGATCCTCGCCAGTAAGTCGCTAGTGACCGCGGCATTAAACTCGGCCAGGGACGCTGTAACGTCCAGAAATCCAAACCAGGAAGCAGCGAGCGCATCGATCTCCCTTTTGGCATCGGCTGGCCTTTTGGTGATAGCCCCCCTGCGGCGCAGAGAACGTTCTGTGGCAACGACTGAATGTCGAAGTTGCCTAATCCAACCCTCAACGGTTGGTCGGTCGGGTGGCTCGACTGCAGCGGCGATACGATGCATCTGATCGCCTCGCACCGCTCCTCGGAGTGTGGTTACGTCGTCTAGGCCCACAGGCAGCGTACCGTTTTTGAAGCGTCGATCCTTGGCCTCGTCATAGTCCACAAAAGCGTAGATGATCGGGATTTCCTGGTCTAGACCGGATAGTAAGATCGCCGGGCCAGTCACATTCAATCCGCCCATAAGATTTGGTTGGTGCGAGACTTGGAAGAACTGGTTGTTTCGGAGTAGGGGCTCGCTGTTGCCCAGTGCGAGATTCAGAGACGAATGAAATTCATGAACAGCTTCCATCATCCTGGATAAGCGCTGAGAGCTATCGAGGATAGCGAAATTTTGTGGTGTCCAGGCGGTCGATAGAGTCTCAAGGGTGCCATGTATGGCACTTTTTGGCGAGGCTCTCGGGCCTAGAATGTAACCGTCGGTGCGGAGTACATCCCTAAGGTTGGCCCGCCCATTTGATGCGACTGGCTGAGACATTAGGATTCGCCCTCAACTTACAGGCGCAGAATTGATCGACGCAAGACATAGGCGACGCCGATATTTCCAATTATCAATAGGAGTGTTCCGGCTCCCAGTACTCCGCCGAGTGAAACCTCCAACCACCGTTCGGGCTGAAACATGGCAAGTATTCCTATCAGCGCTCCTGTGCCGAGTAGAAGTACTGACAAGAACAAAATCCAGAAGAACACCCTAAATGTGCGAAAATGGCGTTCGCCTTCAAGGGAAGAACTCCGTGACCTGGCCTGATCGATGAAGGTAGGCAAGAGAGCCAGTAACGCTAGTGAAACTGCTACCAGACCGGCTGACAGTGAAGTGAGGCCTGAGATTCGTTCAGGATCAGGGGCTCCTCTGGAGGCTTCAAGTGCGATTCCCATGCTCGTCAATTTCAAAGCCTTCTCTCGTTAGGACCTGCCGTAGATTAGCGTCACGTCGGGCCATGGCCCGGATATGCGTATACGCCGACCTGTCATCCATGTTGATTCCGTCTAGTTCGTCGACGAATCGTCGGAACATTGCTGCACCTTTCCTCGCCCCCCCTGGATAGTTAACGATCCCGCTAGTTGCCTCGATCAGCACGTCTGGTCCCAGAGAAGCTATGTTCTCCCAAAGGTTGGCGAGCTGGAGGTCGCCTTCCGCGACAGCGAAGCACCTACGTATTGATCCCATTCTCTCCTGCACTGCTTTCTGTGCATCACTCCATTCCATCTCGCCGTAACATTCAGAGTCGACAGTTCCAGTGTGGACCGCATCGGCCCCGCCTAACCGGCACAGCTTAGCGATTATCGCTTCGGATATGCCAGTTTGCGTCAATGTAGTATGATCCTGTGTCGGAGCTCTCGCCATTAGGGCGACGCCCATATTTGTGCTTATAACCGGTAGGCGGGCCTGTTCAGGCATGAGATCGACGAGGTCGGCTATCGCGCCTATTCCCATCGAAAAACCGTTGAGCATTACAGCATCTACGCCGACGGCTATGGCGGATTCAATGTACCGCGCGGACCTAAAGGGTGTCGCTGCGACATTGCATATATAACTCTTCTTCTCTCCGGTGCGGTCGGTAATTAGCCTCGCGAGATCCGCAAAAATTGGGACTCGGTTAGAAAATGAGAGCTCACCATCCGGATCCGTCATCAGGAGGTCATCGCAAATGAAGTCGGCGCCACCTTCAAGCGCCTCGCTTGCTACTGCCTTGATCGTGCTGAGTGGCACCCCTCGACGTGGCTTTAGGATGAGACCGACCAGCGGGCGACTGTGCACGTTGAACTTACTTCTGATTCCTTCGATCCCGAACCGTGGTCCCTTGAATCTGAGCACAAAATCGGTGGGCAGCGTCAGGCGTTCTATCCAGTACTCCTTCGTGTAAGAGTATTCGGCTCCACTTCCGATGAGCTGGATCAAGCCAGTTAAGGACTCGGTCTTTGAGCATAGGTGGAGCGGGAGGGCGATAGTTACTAGTCCCGACCCCGATGGTCCCTGCTGGATAGGTATGTAAGCCCCGACGTCGTCGATAGAGCCATCGACCAGCTCGCGATCACTACCAGGCTCGTATCGGAGCGGCTTGATCGTCCTTTGGGATGTAATTAACAAAGTCCGAAACGTCGATTCTTCTAAGGAAAATCCTGTCTCGGGCGAGAAGCGGTAGTCGACGATAAAATGGCTATCGCTAACCGATTCGGGTGATGTCTGAAATGCTCTTATTCTGCGGTCGATGCGGTCCGGCATGGGAGGTCAATTCATGCGATCAATAGAACTTTAAGTTGATTAATTTCGACGGACTGGCGAAGGTCGATTTGAGTCGACGTTGGATCCGGCACAAAGACCTCGGTAAGTATTATCTTATAAAAACCCTGCGGTGATTCTTTGTAGAAATCGGACTCGGGGCGGTTCCAGCGTGCTCGGACCTCCGGATCGGGGAAGGATCCCTCGAAATAGGCGGGCATGACGAGCGCTAGTTCGGAGTCCGCGACCTCGAAGAGGCTGCCGAGAAACTGCACGCCATCCACATCATCGGAGGGCAGGGTTGAATTGAAGAGCGCGCCTGCAACCTCTCCACTGATAAGCCCGGCTCGTACGTGTTTAGCGCTCCGCGCCGAATAGAACACGAGGCTGGCATCAGGCAGCAGTACGTAGGCAAGCGGCGCGGCCCAAGGATGGTGGGCCTCGGCTGTCGCCATCGTAAGGTAGCGATTCGATCGAATCACGCTTGCGGCGCGCTCAGCTGGCGATACCACTTCGTTACCTCCTAAAGAGCCCGCTAGTCGTTGGCTGGGGACCTCTAGGGAGGCTCCCCGATTGCCCACCTGAGCTGGAAGTGTAGCGGTTCGCGAGCGGTTTGTAGGCGCTCCGTATCCTTTGGCATTGCGTAGGTCGGTGCGGAGCCTCGAAGGCAAGCCAGGCGACCTGCGGCCCGTCGTTGGACAGCAGCAGGTTCGCTCGACCCACTGCCTGAGGGACGCCGACGAGCACGGCCCGCCAGGGCCGCGCGCAGCTCGGCAGGCACCGCTGGCAGATACTTGATCCCATAACGAGAGTTTCGGCAACATGTGGGCTACCCGTGTTGCTCGTGGCGGTGGCGCCATGCGGTGCAACGCTCCAGGTACCTGGGTAGATGGTCGCGGGCGAACCCGTCAGGGCTCCACGGCTGGGCGGGGAGGAACTCGGCGGGCTTGGCGCAGGCGTAGGCCCATGCGTGGCGGCCGTGGTCCAGGTCGATGCGGCTGAGGGTGTAGATGTCGGCTTCGAACGCGTCGAGGGTGCTCCACTCGGCTTCCGTGAGGTCGTCGAATAGGTGTCCCGTGGCGATGGCGGCCTGGTCGCGGATGAGCCCGGGGTAGATCCGCTCCGGGAGGGCGATGACCTGCCATCCGGTGACGGTGACGGGGACGCGGTGGGGGTTGCGGTCGATGAGGGCTCGTAGGACGTCAGGGAAGAGGAGGCTTCCGTAGACGAAGAGGGGCGCCGGGTCCGCCGATGCGGGGTCCAGTCGGCCAGAGCTGGGTGAGTTGGTGCGGGGTGCTGGGCTGGGTGTAGACGGCACGGAAGACCTTCCCCACGGTTTCGGTGTCGGCGGTGTCGGCAAGGTTGACGAACCAGTCGATGCCGGCGGGGTAGGCCCACAGATAGGTGCGTAGCTGGGGGTCGTTTCCGCGGTCGGTGAGGATGTCGGCGATGGCGTCTGCGGTCCAGAACGGGACGCATGCGCGGGCATGGTCTGCGCAGTCTGCGACCGGGACACCGGCGTTGATGGCGCGGTGCAGGTCGGCGCGGATGAGCTGTAGGTAGTGGTCGAGGCGGACGCGGGCGGTCACGGCGGTGTCGTCGGGGGCGACGAACAGCGGCATGGCCTGCGCGATGCCTTCCAACAGCACCTGGTAGGGCACGTGGACCGACAGCAGGCGTGGCCACGGGACATCGGTGCGGCTGGCGGTGGCGGTGTAGCTGGCGCTCTGGAGGGCGTGTCCGAGGATCTCGTGTAGGGCGAACTGGCGCAGGCGGACCTTGGTGAAGGCCGCGTTGCGCAGGTTGAACCGAAGCCGTACGTCCTGGCCGGTGCCGTCGAGCCAGTAGGCCCAGTAGGCGTCGACGTCGGCGGTCGTGATCTCCAGGGTGTACGGGGCGTCTGTTTCGGCAAGGGCGCGGACGGCGGGCTCTGCCTCGCTGGCGGCGGCGCGGATCATCTCGGGTGCGTCGGCGGCCTCGACGGGTCCTTCGGTGTCGCGTAGCTGGCGGTCGGTGGTGGCATCCCAGGAAACCCCGATGTCGGCCAGTGCCGTGCGGGCGCGTTCACCGACAGCGGTCACGTACTCATCGGGCCATCCGGCCGCGGGGCATCCCTGGGTGGCGGTCAGGTAGTCGTCGAGTGGGGGCCGCTCGCCGAGCAACGCGCCGAGATAGGCCAGGTGGGCGCGGAGCTGCTCGGCGCACACCTGGTCGCCGTCACGCTCGGCTCGCTCGTACAGCTTGGTGAGCGTGCTGTGAACGTCCAGGCGGCTCGGGGTCGCTGTCACCTTGGCCGGGGTCGGCGCGCAGTCGAAGTCGATGACCGGCGACGCTTTCCGGGTCTTCTCGTAGGCGTCCCATGCCCGTAGCGTCTGCTCGATCTCGTCACGTAGACGCATGCGCGGTGTCCCATCGCAGCGTCACGAACTGGTTCGGTCGTAGGTTCCGGCGGGTCAGCTCGATGACGACTCCGGCCTCGTCGCGGGCGAAGGACAGACCTTCGGTCGCCGAGATCTCCGAACCGTCCGGCCGGTCCTCGGTCGCCGAGCATCGGGTCAGTGACGTGACGCCCTAGTGGCGAAGCCGGATCGTGAGCGTGCCGGTGGGGCGGACGATCGACTGACGCCAGTAGTGGTCGTAGACGAACCGTCCGCCGGTGCTGCGGTAGCCGACGGTCGCTGATTCTCCGGGCTGGATGGCTGGGAAGACCTGGCAGGCGAAGCGGGCGCTGAGCTTGGTGTCGTGGACGCGCTGAATGATGATGTTGCGGTCGGGGGAGGGCAGGGCCTCGATCTGCAACGGGCCGTTGGTGGTCTCGAACCACAGCTCCCTGTTGAGCCTGGTGAACGGTGTGGCCGTGCCGTTGTACAGCTCATGGCGGTAGGTCAGCGTTGCCCATCCGTCTTCGGCAACTTCGATGTCGATGGTCAGGCTGCGGTCCTCGACGTCTCCGGCCGGCTCGCGGGGCGCTGGCATGCTCACGCCTGCGGTCGTGGTCGCGTAGGCGCTGGCGCGGTGATGGTCGCCGATGCCGGCAAGGGCAGGGGAGGGCGGCGCGTCGGCTCTGGTCGTCTCGGCTTCCCAGGGGCGGGGCGCGAGTCGGAAGTAGGCGCCGGGGATGCGTAGCGCGTCGGCGATGCGTTCGACCAGGTCGAGTGAGGTGATGTTGCTTTCGCCGCTCATGACCCGGCTGACCCGGCTTTGGGTGAGGCCGCGGACGGGGGAGGACACGCGGTCCTGGCTGGCGCCGTCGTACTTGCGCATGAGGCGGAAGATCGCCTGGAAGTCCAGGGTCTCGCAGGCGGCGCGGAACTCCTCGCGGGCGAGGAGATCGGGCGAGACGGTGTAGGGAGGGGCGGGCTGGGCCATCCGCCATCTCCTCGGGTGCGGGCCGACAGCCAGGGTCAGCGGGTGGTCAGGTCGCTACGCAGAGACTAGCGCCACCATGCCACCTTGGTATGGGTGGTTCGCCGCTGATCTGACGCTTTGGCGCTCGGATGGCGCCTGACAGCCACTCGGTGGGCGGTGAACCGGCCGGATTCCATGCACACCGTGCCTTGCCAACTTGACGTTTCGTGACGCATCGGATGCGGACGAGTCTTGTTCGCAGGCCACCCCGCTCCGCGTCGAGTCGGGATCTCCGCGGGGCGGGGTGGCGTCCAGGCCGTGAGGCGACGTGAGCGGATGAGGGGCGCTACGGGTGCGATGGGACATGACGGAGCAGACATGGACGGATCTTCGCGGCGGGTCCGGGGGTTCGCGATGACGTGGGCCAGCGGCTCCTGCGAGACGGACGGGGAACCGGGCGTGGGTCTGCTGCCGTGGGGCGCGGACGCCTGGGCGTTGGTGGTGCCGGCTGGCTCGTCGGCGCAGGCGCTGTACGCGGCGATGGCGGACATGCCGTCTGGCCTGCGCTTCGTCGAGTCCTTCGGGGACGTGGACACGGTCCTGGTCTACGAAGCGACGGGGATACGGCTGTCCCGGCGGCAGCTGCCGGGCTCGTTCCTGCGCTCCATGCTCGAACTCGACCCGGCGTCGGTCGGGGAGGACAACGGCCGGCGCTGGATGACTGAGGGGGAACGCGGGGCGTACGACGCGGGGAAGGCGGACATGGCCGACGCGCTACGCCGGCGGGTGATCCGGCGGCGGCAACGGCACCCTCTCCCGTGGAACCCTCCGCCATTGGAGGACTGACGTCGCGGAAGTGGCTATGGGCCGGACCTCATCGGGGGTCCGGCCCATCGTCGTCTCAGGACGGTGTCCGGCTGTCCGCCCTGGTGACGGCCTGCTCGACGGCGGCGAGCCTGGATGTGATCTCGGTGAGCCGCTCCTCGACCCGGGCCAGAGCGGCGAGGATCTCCCGGCCCGTGGGCTCTCCGGGCGTGCCGGCGACCGGCGGCTCTGACACGAGCACCTGGATCAGGTGATCGTCGGGCCACTCCAGCGCCTGGGCGATCGCCACGAGGGTCTTGTTCTGCACCCGACGGCCGGCGCCGTGCTGAAGCTCGCGCAGCGTCGACACGGACACTCCCGAGATGCGGGCAAGCTCCTGCTGACCGATGCGACGGCGCGCCATCCGCTCGTTGAGCGCCGACGCGACGGCGGCCCAGTCCTCGCCGTTGACGGGCCCTCGGGCCCGGTACACCGGGGTTCTCCGGTCAGCCATGCGCGCATATTAGCGGCCCGCAAAACGACGCCAGAACCCATCCCAGCATGCCATATCACCTTGGCATGAACCTATGAGCGCCTGCATGGCGCCCATGTCACGGCTACATACAACGCTGGGTTAGCGGTTGATACGCGCTTGCTGAGCGGTGGATCGTGTATCTCGTCAGCCGGAACGCACGGTTGGTTCCGGGTAAAGGCGAGTGGAGGTGGCACGGTGGCGGTTCCGCAACGCATTCCGGTGCGGTTCGAGGACGTGTTCCCGCACGGTGCGTTCGTGCTGGGCGTGGAGGCGGCGAGCGACTTCGACAAGGTGAAGGAGAAGGCGGCGGACGTCCAGGCTCGGGACAAGGACACCGGCGAGCGCGTGTGGTCGGTGCGGGTCCTGGACGCGGACCCGATGGCCCGGAAGGCCGAACTGAAGGTGAAGATCCTCGGGGAGGTGGCACCGGTCCTGCCAGAGAACCTGCCGGGTCTGCCGTTCCGGCCGGTGATGTTCGAGCGCCTGGTGGTGGTCCCGTACGTGGACACCAACGGGCGTCAGCCTCGGCTGGCGTTCTCGCTGCGGGCGGGCGTGATGCGGCCGGTCGGCCCGGCTCGGCGGACCAACCCGGGGGTGGCGGCGTGAGTGGGCGCGAGATGGACGGGCTGCGCTCGTCGACGCACCTGGGGCTGCATGTGGGCGCGGACTGGTCGGCCCGGTGCCACACCTACCCGGACAAGCCGCCGATCCTGTCGGTCCACACGGGCCGGACGCTGCTGTCCGTCTCGGCGGCCGGTAGCGCGGTGACCTCGGATCAGGTCGACTTCGGGTACGCCCTGCTCGCCGCGGTGAACGACTACCTCATTGAATGCGAGCGGTTCCGGTTCGCCGCTCAGGATGCGGCCGAACTGCCGGGGCATCTCGCCGCGTAGCCGCTCCTCGTAGCTGCTCCGCGGTTCTTCTTCACGTCAGGCGGCCCGGAACCCTTCGTTCGTACGGACGGGTTCCGGGCCCGCCGGACCTTCCTTCGCTTCCCTTTCTTTCGGCTCCTGGTTTCGTGCGCTCTGAAACAGGTGGTATCTGTCATGTCCAGAATCAACGGCGACCGGGGAATGCCCCGCATTCCGTCCCGGCCCGACAAGATGCGGGTCCCGATGTGGATGCTGCTGTTCGCGGTGGTGGGCAAGGGACTGGTGCTCGGGGTCCGCTGGTGCTGGCGGCATCGGGTGGCGGTGCCGGTCGCGCTCGGCCTGGCGCTGTTCGCGCGCCGGTTCGGGGCGCTGGGCCTGGTGGCGCTGTTCGTCGTCCTGGTCCTGGTCGCGGTCGTCTGGCGGCGCCTGCACGCCCGGTCGTTCGGTTGGCTGGTCCGGTGGGTGTGGGGCCGGGTACGGCTCGGGTTCGTGTACCGGCGGCGCTGGCGCCCGGCGATGGTGCACTCGGGTCTGGCGATCCGCATGCCGGCGTCGAACGGCGATCAGGTGACCTTCGACGAGTACTTCCCGCGTATCCGTTCGATCCGCTCGACCCGGGCCGTGGACGTGCTGCGGGTGGAACTGCTCCCGGGGCAGACACCGGAACAGTGGGCGGACGCGGCCGAAGGACTGCGGCACGTCTTCCGGGCTCGGCGCTGCCAGGTGCAGGCGGAGGAACACCGGTTCGTCCGGCTGCACTTCCACCACCGCGACACCCTGACCAGCCCCGTCGAACCGGCCGGGCTCGACCCGTCCGGCCCGGTCATCGACCACGACCCGGACGGCGACGCCACGGCGACCGGCGGGTCTGACCGACTCGTCGGGGACCTCTCGGCCGTTCGAGTCGGCCGGCGGGAGGACGGCAAGCCCTGGACCCTGCCCGTGCGGGGAACACATCTGCTCATCGCGGGGGCCACCGGGGCCGGTAAAGGCTCGGTGCTGTGGTCGGTCATCCGCGGTCTCGGCCCGGCCGTGCGCGCCGGCCTCGTCGAGCTGTGGGTCTGCGACCCCAAGGGCGGCATGGAACTCGCGTTCGGCGAGCCGCTGTTCACCCGGTTCGCCACCACCACAGAGGCGATCGCGGATCTCCTCGACGACGCGGTCTCGGTGATGCAGGACCGGACGGCTCGGCTGCGCGGGGTGACCCGGCTCCACACCCCGACTCCCGGCGAGCCCCTGATTGTCCTGGTGGTCGACGAGATCGCCTCGTTGACGGCCTACGTCACCGACCGGGACGTCAAGAAGCGGATCGGGGCGGCGCTGCCGCTGCTGCTCTCCCAGGGCCGGGCGCCCGGGGTCGTGGTCCTGGCGGCGGTGCAGGACCCCCGGAAGGAGGTTCTGCCGTTCCGGGACCTGTTCCCGGTCCGGGTCGCGCTGCGCATGACCGAAACCGAACAGGCAGATCTCGTGCTCGGCTCCGGGGCCCGCGACCGGGGCGCACGCGCGGATGAGATCCCGGTGTCCCTGCCCGGGGTGGGCTACGTGCTCCACGAAGGACAACCGGAGCCCGTCCGGGTCCGGGCCTCGTTCATCGACGACACCGAGATCAGCCGCACGGTGTGGTCCTACCGGCCCACTCCCGCGGCCGGCGCCGGCTGGACACCGGACCTCGACCCCTACCGCGACAACGACCCGGCGGACCACGACAACTCCGCCGACGGCTCCTGGTGGGGTGAGGTGGCGTGAACGGCCCGGCCGGCGAGATGCCTGACGATCTGCTCGACTCGGCCGCGCCGGTGCCCGTCCTGCCTGTCTGCGCGACCTGCGGGCACCTGCGTATCACCCACCGGCGCGGCCGATGCCGTGCGGACGTCGGCTCCGGAACCGCCTGCGGCTGCGCCTTCTTCATCACCGCCCCGGCTCGTCCGTCGGCCGGTGTGCGCCTGGACCTCGACGACCGGGAGGACCTCACCTCTTGATGACTGGCCTCACCTCGGCTGACCCTGACGTTTCCGCCGGCCGTGACGATCGTGACGATCGTCCGGGTTCCCGGGCGGCGCGGATGCGGATGCCGCTCGCTCGTCAGGTCGTGGAAACGGTCGCCGTGGAGAATGGCGTCTGCGTGCGGCCGATGGCGATGCGCCGGACGAACCTCGACACCGGCGAAACCGAGATCATCCCCGTGCCCTGCGGGGCCACGCTGGCGAGCAAGTGCCCGACCTGCGCGGAGAAGGCGCGGCGGCTACGGATGGCGCAGTGCAAAGCCGGCTGGCACCTTGACGACGAACCGCTACCCGACCCGGACCCGCCCACGGACGAGGCGAAGACCCTCACGGGCTTCCGGGCCGACCTCGAAACCGTCCGGCTCGACGCTGAACGCGCCGGGGACGCGGCCGGCGTCGCCGAGATCGACGAACTCATCGGCCAGGTGGACGAGGAACTCAACGCGCTCGGCGTGCGGGGGAAGGCGGCACCGGAGGATCGGGATCGGCCGCGCCGTGTCCGCTCGACCCGCCGGCGGCAGGATGCCCCCGACCTGCCCCGGCTCCCGGTGGACAAGCGGACAGTCGGGCGGACCTTCGAAGCGACGGACGGCACCACCTGGCGGCCGTCGATGTTCCTGACCTTGACCTGCGACTCGTACGGGCGGGTCACGAGTGAGGGAACCCCGGTCGATCCGGCCTCGTACGACTACCGGCGGGCGGCGCGGGACGCGATCCACTTCCCGAAGCTGATCGACCGGTTCTGGCAGAACCTCCGACGCGCGGTCGGCTGGGATGTGCAGTACTTTGCCACCCTCGAACCGCAACGGCGACTCGCCCCGCACCTGCACGCGGCGATCCGTGGCACGGTGCCCCGGGTTCTGCTGCGCCAGGTGGCGGCGGCCACGTATCAGCAGGTCTGGTGGCCCTCGTGCGACCGGCCGGTCTATGACGACACGTGCCTCCCGGTCTGGGACGACACCGCGGCCGGCTACCTCGACCCGGCCACGTCCCGACCGCTCCCGACCTGGGATGAGGCGGTGGACGCGATCGGCAACGATGCCGAACCGGCACACGTCGTCCGCTTCGGGCCACAGCTCCGCGCGGACGGCGTCACGGCGAACTCGGCGAACACCGGCCGGATGATCGGCTACCTGACCAAGTACCTGGTGAAGAGCCTCGACGCCTGCCACGCGGTCACCACCGACGCTCAGCGGCGGCACGTCGATCGGCTCGCGGACGCGCTGCGCCACGAACCGTGCTCGCCTACCTGCGCGAACTGGCTGCGCTACGGCGTCCAGCCACGTAACCCGAAGCCGGGCCTCGTCCCGGGCCGGTGCCGGGGCAAGGCACACCGGCGGGAGACCCTCGGGTTCGGCGGCCGGCGGGTGCTCGTCTCCCGGCGCTGGTCCGGCAAGACCCTGACCGACCACAAGCATGATCGGGTCGCGTTCATCCGGGAGCAACTCGAAGCCCTCGGCCAGGTGGCGACCGGCCCGGCGGCCACCGGCACCGACCCGGCGCGGACAGTGTGGACACTGCTCCGGCCCGGCGACCCGGCCGCACCCCGGCGCGAACACCTGTTGTTGCAGGCGGTCGCGCAACGCCATGCCTGGCGCGCACAGCTCGACGCGGCCCGCGCCGCAACGGCCGGAGGACTTCCGGGAACCGGCCCACCGGCGGTGGCTGACGCTGCCTGAGTTGTCGTCTCGATCGCCTGGAAGGCAAGGATGACCAAGCTTCTCGTGACTCCGGCCGAAGCCGCTGAGATTCTCGCGCTCAGCCGGAGCACCGTGTACGAACTGCTCGCCGCGGGCGTCATCGAATCCGTGCACGTCGGCCGGTCCCGGCGCATTCCGCGCGCCGCGCTCGACGCCTACGTGAACCGGCTGCGGGGCCTCGACGTCGGCCACGGTGCGGCGGCATGAGGCGTGCTACCGCTCGGCGGCCGGCGGAAGCTCGGGCCGATGTTCGGCAATCCAGGCTTCGACGTCGTCGGTCTGCCAGATGTGGCCTGCGGCGAGCGTGGCATGCGGCTTCGGGAAGGTCGGGTCCTCCTTCAGGAGCTGGTTCACCCGGGTCCGGCCCACCCCTAGCCGCTGCGCGATCTCCGCCGCACCCATGAGCGGTTGTTCCATGACCGCAGACTACTGGACGACCGTCCAGGTGCCATGTACCGTTGGCGCCACTGGACGGTCGTCCAGTCGCGATAGGCGGTCCCGGCGGGTGCGCCAACACCCGACCGGGACCTGAGATCCCACCCTGCTCACGACAGGAGCGAGACCCTATGCCCATTTTCCCGTCTGGCAGCTTCGGTGCCTGGCGCACCCCCGGCGACGGCGGATCTGCCCTCGTCTCCGTGCGCCCCACCGACACCGGCTACGAACTGCTCGTCCGTCCCGGTGCGGACGTCGGCGACCTGATGCAGGTGCTCGCGGGGCTGCCCGCGGACGCCTTCTTCACCGAGCACTTCGGGGACGTTGATGCGGTTCTCGCGTTCCGCCGGGTGCCTGGCCTTTCGGCAACGGTCCTGGACGGTTGGAACCCCTTGACCGGTCCGGCGGCGGCGAGCGTTCCCCGCTCGTAGCGGCTGTTCTGCCTGCTCTACCCCCATTTTTCTTCCGTTCTCTGGTGGCGCTTGAAGCTGTCGGGGTGTCGGACGTGTCCAGGGTCGGCCGAAGGCCGATCGCGTAGCGACGCGCAGCGCCCTGGACGCGGCCGGCGCCCCGGCAGACCATCCCAGCGCCAGAGAACGGAAACCCAACCGCACCGGGCGACGCCACCCGCGGCCCGCGTGCACCTGACCCGTTCTTCGGCAAGGAGCTGTATTCGCCATGCCCACCGACAATGACAACCCCCCGACGATGAGCCTGCAACAGGCACTACGGGAGCATCTCGACCGTGCTCGCGCGGGCCAGGGCCGCGCCTACCCACAACCCGACGGTGAGACCAAGTTCGCCTGCGACATGGGCGACAGCCTGTACGGCTGCGCGTGGTGCGACAACATCGCGTGGCCCGACGGCAACCCGCTGGACGTCGCCTGATGGCCGCGGGGGACGGTGCCGGGAACGACCGGCGCAAGCGGCGGCGCTCCCAGGGCGAAGGCGCCCTGTTCCAGCGTGCGAGCGACGGCCTGTGGGTCGGCCGGGCCGATCTCGGCTGGGTGGACGGAAAGCGTTCCCGTAAGACGGTCTACGGCAAGACCGAGAAGGAATGCCGCGAGAAGCTCACCAAGGTCCAGCGTGCGGCCGAACTCGGCGTCAACGTCACGGCTGAACGCCGGACGGTCGCGGTCTGGCTGGGAGAGTGGCTCGACATCAAGGAGGGCGACGGCACACGCGCGTCGACGCTCCGGGCGTACCGCTGGCTGATCAACACGCACATCGTGCCGGTGATCGGCCGTGTTCAGCTCGACAAGCTGACTCCGCTGGACGTCCGGCGGCTCGTTGCCTCGGCGAAGAAGTCGGGGTTGTCGGCGGGCAGCGTCCGCCACGTGCACAGCCTGATCCGCAACGCCCTGGCGGAGGCTGAGCGGCTGGACCTGGTGGCGCGCAACGTGGCGAAGGCGGTCAAGGCGCCACCCACCCCGCATCGTGAGGTCCGGGCACTGCGCCCGGAAGAGGCGCGCCGGCTCGTCGAGGTGCTGCGCGGTGAGCGGCTCGAAGCGGTGTTCGCGTGCGGCCTGATGCTCGGGTTGCGCCGCGGGGAGATCCTCGGCCTGCGCTGGGCTGATGTCGACCTGGACGGCGCGACGCTCCACGTCCGCCAGACCCTGCAACGGGTCGACGGTTCGCTGATGTTCGTCCCGGCGAAGACGGAACGGTCCCACCGGCGGCTGCCCATCCCTCCGAAGCTGGTGGCGATCCTGCGGCGGCACCGGGCCACCCAGGCCGCGGAACGAACCGGACTCGGTGACGCCTGGACGGAAACCGGGCTGGTGTTCACCTCGTCCATCGGCACGCCGTTGGAACCGCGCAACGTCAACCGGCGGTTCGACGTGCTGCGTCGTCAGGCGGGGCTGCCGTGGCTGCGGCTGCATGATCTACGCCACGCCTTCGCCTCGATGCTCTTCGCAGAGGGCGTCCCGGCCCGGACGGTGATGGAGCTGCTCGGGCACTCCACGATCCAGCTCACCATGAACACCTACACCCACGTGATGCCGGAGACCCAGCGCGACGCGGTCGGCCGGCTCGACCGGATCTTCAGCGACGATGCCGACGATGCCGCCGACGTCGACGAAGCGGACGGGGAGGGCCTCGCGGGCTGACCGTGTACCCGAATGAACGGGCGACGCCCCGGGATGGCTGTGTACCTTGCGGCGCCCGGGGCGTTTGCCGTCAGGGCACGGAATGTCTGGGGTACAAAAGTGGGTACAGAACCCTTTTGAGAATGACTACCGAGAGCCATAAGGCCTGGTAGATACGGGTGCGCCGCCAGGGACTTGAACCCCGAACCCGCGGATTAAGAGTCCGCTGCTCTGCCAATTGAGCTAGCGGCGCGTGCCTCCGCGTTCCCGCGGCGACGTGGACAACCTTACCAGCTCCACGGAGGTACTGACGCGGGGGGTCGCGGTCCGGTTCATGTCGATCTGTCCGGTGCTGCCTGGCTCAGGTCGTTGGAGGCCAGGGAGACCGGCAGGACCTGGAGCGGGCAGGGCATCCGAGATGCCCGTGACGTCCATCGTCGTCCGGGATCCGAGATGCCGGGGTCGGGCCTGCGCCGGCGGTCGCGGTGGCGTGCCGGCGCAGGCCCGACCCCCGTAGGAGGGCGCCCTGCCTGCTACATGCCGTTCGCCGGCTGGCGGTAGGTCTTGCCGTCGATGGTGGTCGTCAGTGTGCCCGTCGCGCCGAAGATGTTGGTGAGTACGTCGATGGTGAGATGGAAGCCGTCGGGGCTGGTCTTCTTGGTGGCCTTCGTGGCGCCGGTCTGGGTGAGGTCGGAGAACCAGTCGACCTTGCTCGTGGTGAGGGCCGGGATGGTCACGGTCACCTTCTCCGTGCCGTTGAGGGTGGTGGCGCCGTCGTCGGAGTAGTCGGTGTAGGTGACCGAGACCGTGCCGATCGCGATCTTGTCGGGCGTTTCGGTGATTTCGATCTTCGCGGTGCCGTGGTTAGCGCCGCGCAGCGTGTAGGTGCCGGCCGGGGGGTGCGGGCGGGTCGGGATCGGGCTGCCCGGTTCGTAGGCGACGCCCCAGGGGACCTCGTCGGAGATGGGCGCGACCTTGGGCGCGGGACTCGGCTTCCGGCTGGTGAGGTGCGCGATCATCAGGCGGGCGGTGCGGCCGCCGGGCTCCGTGGACGTCTCGCAGGGCAGCGGGTTGGTTCCGCCGCAGGCCGGTGAGACGGCGAGCGCCTGCCAGTAGGCGATGGCGGTGCCGTCGGGTGACCACTTGGGGTCGGCCATGCCGTTCCAGTTCGGGTCGTTGACGCTGCCGGGGCTGCCGTCGCCCTCGGCGTTGATCTGCTGGCCCGCGTAGTCGCCTCGGTCGCCGTAGCGGTCGATGAGGATCGGCTGGAAGAAGCGCCGCGGGCCGTTGTTGCGGGTCGACGAGGTGGCGCTGGTGGTGATCAGGTCGGTGATCGGCGGGATGCCGCGCATGCCGGCGAGGAACATCTGCCGGTCGGAGCCGCGGGTGTCCATGGCGACGGTCCAGCCGCCGTCGGGGGAGAGGTCGACCGGGTCGACGTACTCCGGATGGCCGGTCAGCCGGCGGACCTTCCCGGTGGTCAGATCGGCGGCGAAGACGTCGATGTTCGACGACTCCTCCGGGTAGCCGATGTAGGTGACCTCCTTGCCGTCCTTGCTGAAGCCGCGCAGTTCGCCGACGGAGAGCGCGTCACGGTTGTAGACGAGTTCGTCGGGGTGGTCCGGGTCGACGGTGACCGGCTGGGTGTCAGCCGGGTCGAACAGTCGCGTGACGTTGGTGAGGTCGTAGCGGGGCGTCGGCGGCGTGCCGGTGGTCGGGGTCGCGTTGAACGCGAGGCGGCCGAGGTAGGCGAACTGGCCGAACCTGCCGTTGGCGATGGTGAAGCTGTTGAAGCCGAGGTGGACGTCGTCCGGGTGAATGCGCAGCTCCCGGATACTGCCGCCCTTTCCTGAACCGTCGGCGGTGTTGTTCCAGTGAATCGGGTAGATGTGGGTCTGCTCTGGCGTGCACGCCTCGTCGGCGATCGGGTGTGAGTCGCAGTCGATGATGTTCGTGCCGGCCAGGATCCGCTTTCCGTCCGTGAACGGCTGAGGGTAGTCGAGGGTGGGGGAGCGGCCGGCCGCGTTCTTCTCCGGCACTCCGCAGGTGACGCATTTCCAGGCGTCCCCGTTGGGGAACTTCCCGCCGTCGGTCCGTACCAGGATCAGCTGGTCGCCGCTGTAGACGCTCGCCGGGTCGGGGGCGGCGGGCGCGCCCACGAAGGTGACCCGCGCGACGACGCTCCGGCCGTCCGGGAGGAACCCTCCCGACTGCAGTCCGACCGACTGGCCGACGCATCCGGTCCGGTGCGGGTTGATCGCCTCGGTGCACGAACCCGCGTCGGTGCTGCCGGCGACCGGTGGCAGTGGGAGTTCCTCGACGGAGATCGGCTCCGGCTTCGGTGCCGGCGGTGTGGCTCCGGCCGCTGCCGTGGGCGTCGCTCCCGGGCCCGGCGGTGTCGTCGACCCTGAATCCGAGCACGACGCCACCACGAGCGTGAGAGCAACGACCAGGAACGAGGATAACGGCCGGACGCCGCGGCGTTTGATTGACGAACTCGATCGCCGCGGTGTTCTCGATGTGTGCGGGTGCCGCATTCTCTTTGGTCCCCTCGGCATCGATGAATCCTTTCGAATGGTTGCTTGGGGGGCGCCGAGGTGTGCGTTTGTGTGGAGCCGCCGGAAGGCGGGAGCCCGAATGTCGACGCACCGTTCGGCGTCCCGACCTCCTGAATCGGCAAACTGGGCGGCATCTTTCGAGACGCCGTGTCACGAGCCTGTCGATCGGGCGGTTTGGCGTCAATCGTCTACCTGCAGGGCGGGGGGCGCCGACGGGTCGACGGTGGGCCCCCCCGCGGCGGCCCCCCCCCACCGGG
>NZ_JALKFY010000846.1:0-17969 GCF_023242985.1 Frankia sp. Mgl5
GCCTCGGCCTCCTGGTGATCGGCCTCGCCGCCGCCAAGCGGCGGGACGCCTGACCCACCGCGGGAAGCCTGGCCCCCCGCGGGTCGCCGGCCCCGCGGGGGGAGTCGACTGGTGGGGGCGGGGGGGCCCGGCCGCCGCCGGCGCCGCCGTGGACCGGCCCGCACCGGCCTTCCCGCCGGACAGCCTGTCGGTCGTTCCGTTCGAGCGCGCCGCCGCCCCGCCACCGGGGCCCACGGCGTTCTGGCGGGGCGGCGACGAGATCTCGCTCGGTGGCCGGATCCACCTCCTGCACGACCCGGTCGAGGCGGCGGTGTCCGCGGACGGCAGCCTGCTGACCCAGCAGGCCTGGGCACGTCCCGTCGTCCGACGGGCCCGGGGTGGGCGCGGCGGGGCGGTGGCGAACACACCGCTGGTCTGGCTGCGCCAGGCGCGGATGACCCGGCCCACGCCGAGTGCCGCCGAACGGCTCGACGCGTTACGCCGCGAGCTGGCCCTCCTGGCCGAGCTCGGCGGCGCGGCCGGTCTGCCGACACCGCGGGTCCTGCACGCCGACGACGACGGCACCGGGCTCACCCTCACCCTCGTCCTCGACGTCGCCGCCGGGCACCCGCTCGACCACCTCCTCGGCCGGGCACTCGACCGGCCGGGCGCGGCCCGGTTCGTCGCGTCGCTACGCCCGTTGTGCGCCCAGCTCGACCTTCTGCACCGGCGCCGGATGGCCCACCGCGCGCTCAGCCCGGCCGCCGTCCAGCTGCGGGACGGCGCGAACACCTGCACCCTGCGGGATCTCGGGCTCGCCGCGACCGCGCCGCGGCCGGGGGAGGGGCCGGCCGGGCACCGGGCACCGGAGCAGGAGCATCCCCTGCGCGGTGGCGTCGGCCCGGCGACGGACCTGTACCAGCTCGGCCTGATCGTCTACCGCGCGCTGACCGGCCGGTACCCGGCGCGGACGTCCGAGCCGCTGCCGGCGGGCGAATGGAACCCACGGCTGCCCGCCGGCGTCGACCGGCCACTGGGCATCGCCCTGCGGCCGGACCCGGCCAGGCGTGAGCTCACCGTCAGCCGATTCCAACAGGCGCTCGCCGACGCCTTCGCCGGGTCCGCCGCGCGGTCGGGCCGGGCGGCCAGGTGACCAGCCTCCGCCTGCGGACGGCCGTCGCCGTCGTCGTCTCCGACAAGGTGGCGCTGCGGTGGGACCAGCGGCGGGCCCGGGTCGACTACCTCCCGGACCTGACGGAGATCCGCCGTGAACTGAACGCCAGGACCGCGGACGGCGGTCTCCCGGCCGCGGTCGACCGCCGGCGTGACGGAACCGAGACACTGCGCCTGTACCTGCAGCGGTGTGTCATCGCCCTGTACCCGCGAGCCGCCGGTGACGCCTTCAACCTGGGTTTCGTACACCCGGCCGCGCTGCGCGACCGTGATCGACTGGTGCGCGGCGTGCTGCGGCTCCAGCCCACGCGGTGGGACTTCCTCGACGACGTCCGGGACGTCGGAACCAACCGGTACCGGGCGGTCTGGCCGGACATCGCCCGGGCCTGGGCGGCGCTGGAGCGGGTGACCCGCTCGGACGAGGCGCCCCACGGGGTGCTCCCCGCGGAGCACGGCGCCTTCCTCGACCGCCTGGAAGTCCTGGTGGCCAAGGGGCGCGAGGTCGCGCTCGCCCGGGCCGACACCACCGTCCTGCACCCGTACCGCGAGGTCGTGTCGGCGGCGCTGAGCCGGCACACGGCCCAGAGCGTCTACACATTCCGGCTGGCGGGCGGGGTCGGCGGTCTGGCGCCGGGGCATGCCGTCTCGATCCACGGCGAGACCGGCACGCGGGGAACCGTCCGGCACGCGGCCGGCGGGGAGGTCACGGTCGCCTTCGACCACGGGATCGACCGCGCGGCCGTACCCGCCCAGGGAGCGCTGGTTCCCGCCCCGTCCGACATCATGTTCCGCAAGCAGCTCGAGGCGATCGACCTGCTGCGGCGGGGGCAGGCCGTCCACCGCAGGCTGCTGCCGGTGCTCGTCGACCACGACTACACGGACCAGCGGCTCGAGGTCGCCGTCCCGGAGGTGGACGGCGCGGCGGACGCGGCGCAGCTCGAGGTCGTCCGGCGCTCGCTCACCGTGCCCGACCTCAGCCTGGTGCTGGGCCCGCCGGGAACCGGCAAGACCCGGACCATCGGGTCGGCCGTGCGGGCCGCCGCCGTACACGGCCAGCGGGTGCTGGTGACGTCCTACACGAACCGCGCGGTCGACAACCTGCTGGAACGACTGCCGGCGGATCTGCTGGCCATCAGGGTCGGCCGGGACGTGGAGAAGATCGCGCCGGCCGCGCGGGCCGCGCTGCTCGACGCCCGCACCGCCGACCTGCTCGACCGCATCGACGAGCGGACCGCCGCCACGGTGGCGGCCCTCGAACCCCTGACCGGCGACGACCCGGACGCGGTCCGGTGGGGGAACCGGCTCGACCGGGCCGCCGCCACGCTGGCCGCCGCCCGGGCCGGCGCGAACGCCGCGCACGCGGCCCGGGACGCGGCGCTGGCCCGGATCCGGGCGCCGTCCGCCCGTCGGGTGCGCGAGGCCGAACGGGAGCTGGCCCGGGTGGAGAAGGACGTGGACCGCCGGGCGCGGCGGGCGGCGGCCCGGGCCGCGCGGCACGACCGGCACCCGGACACGCCGGGCGCGGGCCCGTCCGCGTGGTTCTCCCGTGCCCTCGCCCGCTGGCACGAGCGACGGGCGGTCCGGGCCGGCGAGCGCCTGCTCGCCGCGCACGCGGCCCGCGACGCCGCGGCCGAGGCGGCCGCCGTCCTGGCCGCCGAGATCGACCGGCTGATCGCCGAGGACGGCGACGCCCGTCGCCACGGCGCGGAGCTCGACCGGGCCGAGGCGGCACAGCGTCGGGCCCGGCGCGCGGTGGGCACGGCCGCCGCGGCCCTGCGGCCGATCCTGCTGGGCGCTCTGGTGCCCTCCGAGGAACTCCCGCCGCGGATCGACCTGGACGACCCCGACCCGGACGGCTCCCGCCCGGACGGCTCCGACCCGGAGACGCCGGCGCAGGCCGCCGCGCTGGACGAGTTCGTGCGCTGGGCCGGTCAGGCACTCCGGCTCGCGTTGGCGCGGGCCGAGCTGATGGCGGCGTGGCGGGCCGAGCTCGACCGTCGGTCCGAGACGGTGCGCCGGGAGCTCGTCCGCTACGCGGACGTCGTCGCGGCGACCTGCATCGGGATCGCCACGTCCCCGGATGTCGCCGACGCCGACTTCGATCTGGTGATCATCGACGAGGCCGGTCAGCTCGCGGTACCCGCGGCGCTGGTCCCCCTGGTGCGCGGCCGTCGGGCGATGCTCGTCGGCGACCACCGCCAGCTGCCGCCCTTCGTCGACGACGGCCTGGGCAACTGGGTGTCCGGCCTGCCGGACCGCGGGCGGGCCGGCGGGGGGCCCGCCGGCCGGGCGGGCCGGGCGGCGGGCGCCGTCGACCAGTTCGGTGCGGCCGAGGCGGCCGAACTGGGCCGGCTGCTGACGCTGAGCGTCTTCGAACACCTCCACGACCGGGCCCCCGAACGGAACCGGATCATGCTGGTGACGCAGCGGCGGATGCCGGCCACCATCGCGGACTTCGTCTCGGCCCAGTTCTACGGCGGGCTGCTGCGGACGGGGATCATCCGCGAGCAGGTCGATCCGACCTTCCGTCGGCCACTCGCCTTCGTCGACACCGGCGACCTGCCCGCGCCCAAGCGCGGCGAGCGCGGCTCCCGCGCGGGCGGCTCCGCCGGCGATCCGGACGCCGGCTTCGACAACCCCGCGGAGGCCAGGCTGCTCGCGGAGCTCGCGGCGGCCTACGCCCGCGCGGGCCGCTCGTGGGCGGTGATCGTGCCCTACCGCCGGCAGGTCGCGCTCGTGCGGTCCCTGCTGCACGGCCGGATGGACGAGGACGACATCCCGGCCTCCGTCGGGACCGTCGACACGTTCCAGGGCGGCGAACGCGAGGTGATCATGTTCGGGTTCACCCGGAGCAACCGCGGCGGCGAGGTCGGATTCCTCGGCCAGCTACCGCGCCTGAACGTGGCCCTGACCCGGGCCAGGGAGCAGCTCATCCTGATCGGCGATTCGACCACCCTCACGGCGAGCTCCGACGAGCCGTTCCGGAAGCTGCTCGTCGACCTGCTCGCGCATGTCCGGGCCGAGGGGGATCTGCGTACCTCGCGGGAGGTCGCCCTCCTGTTCGGCCTGGGCCGCGCCCGACCGGAACCGTCAGGAGGGCGGGCATGACCGGCCCGCCCGGGGCCGGCGTGGGCGACGGCGACCTCGCGATGCCCCGCTACGCGCTGCGCCGGGCCCTCGAGTGGCTCACCGCCCAGCCGGGGGTCCGCCCGTCGCGTTACTTCGCGCTCTACCTGCCGCTGTACCGGGCGGAGATCACCGCGGTGCTGCCCGAGAGCCAGGAGTACGACGTGCTCGACCGGTTCGTCGAGCGGGCACTCGCGGACGGCGGCATGCGCACGACCACCGACATCGCCTCCTTCCTGGGCCTGGACCACCGCATGGTCGAGAAGGTCTGCGCCTTCCTCGAGTCGTTGCGCCACATCGCCGTCGACGCCGCGCCGCCCGGTGGGTCCGGCGGCCGGATCACGCTGACCGAGCTCGGCCGGCGTTCCGCGGCGGAGGGAGTGCGCTGGGTGGAGCGGGAGTCCCGGCAGTACCTCTACTTCGAGGCCTTCGGCTGCCGTCCGCTGCCGCGCCGCTTCTACCAGGGGTCGGAGGTGCGTGTCCTCACCCGTGCCGAGCTCGCGGGAGCCCAGTTCCCGGACGGTGCGCGCGGCTACGCGCTGCCCGCGCGGGAATGGCGTCCGGTGGCGCTCACGGAGCTGGCCGGCCGGCGCGACCGGGACGAGTACAACGTCGCGCCGGAACTGCGCCGGATCGACGCTCTCGCGGTCGACGAGCGGTTCCTGCCGGTGTTCCTGGTCGA
Organism: Frankia sp. Mgl5; assembly: GCF_023242985.1. Lineage (NCBI taxonomy): Bacteria > Bacillati > Actinomycetota > Actinomycetes > Frankiales > Frankiaceae > Frankia > Frankia sp. Mgl5. The sequence continues at coordinate 4,961 of NZ_JALKFY010000846.1, forward strand.
GAACGGCGGGAGCGGCGGGAGCGGTCCGCGCCTGCTGGCCGTCTCGGCGGCGGCGGAGGGCCGGGACACGTTCCTGGAGGAGTTCTGCAACCGGGACACCGACCTCGGCGCGCTGCTGGACGCCGAGGAGCGGATCGAGCCGGGCCCGCAGTGGGCGGACTGGCTCCGGCGCCGGGGCCAGTCCGCAAGCGTGCTCCGGCCACGTCCCGACGGGGTCTGGCGGGCGACGCTGCCGCCGTCCGCCTGGGGCGCGAACGGCCGCTTCCCGCTCACCCGGATCGGCTCGTTCGAACTGGCGAAGGGGCTGTTTCTTCAACTCTGGTGCGACAGCGTGGGCCTGCGCCGGGAGGCGTGCCTCGAGCGGGCGACGCAGATGCTGCGGAACCGGGCGAACCGGAACGTGCCCGCGTTCGAAGGTCAACTCGCCCGGCTGCGTGCGCAGCTCGAGCTCGGCCCGACCAGCCCAGGCGTGGCGGACGTCCGCGACCGGGCCGTCGCCACCGGCCGCCCGGACCTCGTCGCCTGGCTGCCGGCCGGCTGAGGGCCGGCTGACGGAAACCGGCGTGACCAGGCGTGACCAGGCGTGACCGGGTGGGACTGGGCGTGACCGGGTGGGACCGGCTCGCGACCTCCGGCGGTGTGCCGGAGGTCGCGTACCTGTTCCGGGCCGGTGAGGCCGCGCGGGCGACCCCGCGCTCAGACCTTGACGGTCGCGTCGGCGGTCTGCGACGGCACGAACAAGGTCGGCTTGTCGCCGGCCAGCGCGCTGCAGCAGGTGTCGACGATCAGCGAGGAGACCACGTACGGGTCCATGTTGGCGTTCGGCCGGCGGTCCTCGATCCAGCCCTTCTTGGCCTTCTCGACGGCCCACGGGATGCGGATGGACGCGCCGCGGTCCGAGGCGCCCCAGGAGAACTTGTTCCAGGGGGCGGTCTCGTGCTTGCCGGTCAGCCGGAGCTCGATGCCGTCACCGTAGTGGGTGACGTGCTCCATCACCCGGGTGCCCAGCGCCTCGCAGACGGCGACGATCGCGTCCCAGCTCTCCATGGTCTGCTTGGTGGAGAAGTTGGTGTGCGCACCGGCGCCGTTCCAGTCCCCGGCCATCGGCTTGGCGGCGAACGACACCGACGCGCCGAAGTCCTCGGCGATCCGGTGCAGCAGCCAGCGGCCGACCCAGATGTGGTCGCCGATCGTGGGCGTCGGCAGCACGCCGATCTGGAACTCCCACTGGCCCATCATGACCTCGGCGTTGGTGCCCTCGATCGCGAGGCCGGCGTCGAGGCACGCCTGGGTGTGCTTCTCGACGATGTCCCGGCCGGGCATCTTCTCGCCGCCGACGCCGCAGTAGTACGGGCCCTGCGCCTCGGGGAAGCCTGACGCCGGCCAGCCGAGCGGACGCCCGTTCTGGAAGAACGTGTACTCCTGCTCGATGCCGAACATCGGCGACATGTCGGCGTACTTCTCGGCCACCGCCCGGGCGGCGGCGCGGGTGTTCGTCGGGTGCGGGGTGAAGTCGGTCAGCTGGACCTCACACAGCACGAGCACGTTGTCGCCGCCGCGCAGCGGGTCCGGGCAGGTGAAGACAGGCTGCAGGACGCAGTCGGAGTTCGAACCCGGGGCCTGGTTCGTGCTCGAGCCGTCGAAGCCCCAGATCTCCGGCTCCTTGCCGCCCTTGACGATGCGGGTCTTGCTCCGCATCAACGGCTCAGGCTCGGTGCCGTCGATCCAGATGTACTCGGCCTGATAGCTCTTCGACTTGGAGCTCACTCATACTCCCCGTGGTTGACGTGGCACGTGACGGAGCGACTGTGTGATCGGCCGGGGGAGGGCCGACCCCGGCCGCGACTGACGCAGGGTTCGTCCGGAGCTTCGTCGGGCCTCGTTTCCAATCAGTTCCCGGGGTGTTAATTCTCGGTCACCGGGGTGTTGCTGCGCGGCCATAGTCGCGGCGCGGAAGCGAATACCCGTCGGTTCGCGGGAACCACCCCGGAAAAGCTGCCGTAACGACGGACGGCCCGTGCCCACAGGTTCGTGGACACGGGCCGTCCGTCATCAGCTGATATCCGCCCACCGTCGCCGGCGGTCTTCCGGGAAGGGCCAGCCGCAGGTCGCAGCGGCTGTCGGGTGGGTGGCGCCGGGGGTGGGCCGTAGGTCATACGAGAAGCCCCCGGTGCCGCTCTCGCCAGGTGTGGCGGGAGTCCGCCCGCCCCGTTGGTGGCGCCGCTCCGGGCCGGGAGGGATACCGCGGTCTAGATGTCGTAGTAGAGGCTGAACTCGTACGGGTGCGGGCGCAGCCGGATGGCGTCGACCTCGTTCACCCGCTTGTAGTCGATCCAGGTCTCGATGAGGTCGGGGGTGAAGACGTTTCCTTCACGGAGGAAATCGTTGTCGGCCTCGAGGGCGTCGAGGACCTTCTCGAGTGAGCCGGGCACCTGCGGAACGGCGGCGAGCTCGTCCGGCGGGAGCTCGTAGAGGTCCTTGTCGATCGGGTCCGGCGGGTCGATCTTGTTCTTCACGCCGTCCAGGCCGGCCATCAGCATCGCGGCGAACGCCAGGTACGGGTTGCAGCTCGGGTCCGGCACCCGGAACTCGACCCGCTTCGCCTTCGGCGAGTCGCCGCCGAGCGGAATCCGGCAGCACGCCGAGCGGTTGCGCGCCGAGTAGACGAGGTTCACCGGGGCCTCGTAGCCGGGCACGAGCCGCCGGTAGGAGTTCGTGGTCGGGTTGGTGAACGCGAGCAGGGCCGGCGCGTGGTGCAGCAGGCCGCCGATGTAGTAGCGCGCGGTGTCGGACAGGCCGCCGTACCCGTTCGGGCTGTAGAAGAGCGGCTCGCCGTCCTTCCACAGGCTCTGGTGGGTGTGCATGCCGGACCCGTTGTCCTCGAAGAGGGGCTTGGGCATGAAGGTCACGGTCTTGCCGCGGCTGCGCGCCACGTTGCGGATCACGTACTTGTAAAGCATCAGGTTGTCGGCCGTCTTGAGCAGCGTGTCGTACCTGATGTCGATCTCGGCCTGACCGGCGGTGCCGACCTCGTGGTGCTGCATCTCGACGGTGATGCCGACCTCGAAGAGCACCCGGGTCATCTCCGAACGCAGGTCGGTGAAGTGGTCTGTCGGCGGCACGGGGAAGTAGCCGCCCTTGAACCGTGGCTTGTACCCGAGGTTGCCGCCCTCCTCCTTCCGCGCGGTGTTCCACGCGGCCTCCACCGAGTCGACCGCGTGCATCGACCCGTAGGGGTTGTAGTCGTAGCGAACGTCGTCGAAGATGTAGAACTCGGCCTCGGGGCCGAAGTAGGCGGTGTCGGCGATCCCCGTGCCGCGCAGGTAGGCCTCGGCCTTCTTGGCGATGTTGCGCGGGTCGCGCGAGTACTGCTCCTTGGTGATCGGGTCGTGGATGAAGAACGTCATTGCGAGGGTGGGGTGCTCACGGAACGGGTCGACAAACGCCGTCCGAGGGTCCGGAAGAAGCAGCATGTCAGATTCATGAATCGCCTGGAATCCGCGGATCGACGATCCGTCGAACATGAGCCCATCGCTGAAGACCGACTCGGAGAAAACCTCCGTGGGGATTGTGAAGTGTTGCATCACCCCGGGAAGGTCACAGAATCGTACGTCAATGAACTGAACGCCTTCGTCCCGGATATAACGGAGCACGTCGTCGGCGTTTGTGAACATCCACCCTCCAGCGTTTGTCAGGTATCCATGGACTGACAGGGTACGCTCCGGTCGGTTGCGTGATGTGACCGCATGGCGTACCGGGGATATCACCGGGTTGTTTCCGAGATGTTACCGTAACGGCGTTCGTGACGGTACGTCATCGCCCGGTTGGTGCGGGATCGCCGCATAGGCTTGCGCCGTGGGACGCGCACTCGGAGGTTGGCTGGAAGGGCCCGGGCTGCCTCGGGACACACCACCCGGAGCCCGACTCGGGCTCCCGGCGGAGGGCCCCGGTTCGGTGGTGGGGTTCGGCCCCCGCCTTGTCGCCTATGCCGTCGACGCGGTGATAGCGAACCTGCTGGTGGGAGTCCTGTTCCTCGTCGGCGTCAGCGCCGCGGGGGATGCGCGCGGCTTGGCCGTGTACGGAGCGTTCCTGCTGGAGGAGCTCCTGCTGGTCGCCGTCGTCGGGCAGACCATCGGCATGCGGCTGGCGGGCATCCGGGTCATCCGGGTGCGCGACGGGGCGCGCCAGAGCTGGCCCTGGATCGTCGTGCGGACGCTGCTGTTGGCGCTGTTCATCCCGATCTTCATCTGGGACCGCGACCTGCGCGGCACCCACGACCGCGCCGCCGGAACGGTGGTCGTGCGCGACCCGGTCACCTCACCGGCGACCTGAGCCCGCGCGGAGCCCCGAGCCGCGCCACCGGGCGGGCCGGTAGGCCCGGGGGAGCGGTGCCGGCCGTGCCGGTTCAGCCGCCCCGTGGCGGGACGGTGCCGGCGGCGGGACGGCACCCCGGCAGCACCGGGGCCGGCGAACCGGGCCCCGGACGGCCGGGGTTCGGACGATCGGGGCCCGGGCAGTCGGGGTTCGGGCTCAGCGGAGCCGGCCGCCGCGGGGGATGTTCCGCGGGATGGGGCCCTTGGGGATCGGCAGCGCCGGGGCGCTGACGGCCTTCAGCCTGCGATCGAGGGCGTCCACATCGCGCTTGCGCAGCTCGCGGCGCAGCCGCATGAGCGTGCTCTGCAGCTTCGGCAGCGGGATCTCGCCCTCGCCGTTCCCGACGACGTAGTCGAGTAGCGGCGCCTCGCCGACGATCTTGCGGATGCGGCGCTTCTCCGCGACGAGCAGCTCGCGCGGGCCGCGCCCGCGACCCTCCGCGATCAGGATCACGCCTGCCCGACAGACCACGCGGTGGACCACATCCTGATGCCGGTTCACGCCGACGGCGGGAGTGAGCCGCCAGTCGCCGCGCATCCGCTCGACGACGCCGGCGGCGGCGCCCGGCTTGCCCTCCATCTCGGCGTACGCGGTCTTCTGGACGCGCCGGCTGAACACGTTCAGCGCGACGACCAGCCCGAGCAGCACCGCGATCGGCAGCCACACGTACAGCGGGCCGACGAAGACCCCGAGGATGACGCCGACCGCGATCGGGCCGGCGAGCCCGAGCAGGCTCAGCCACAGCACCCGCGGGTCACGCTGCTTGGTGATCTTGTATACGAGGCGGATCTGCGCGAGCCTGGCGCGCGCCCCACCAGGCTCGCCGCCACCACCACCACCAGCGGGCGGCGGCGGTGTGGCGGCCCGCGCGTTCCGGCCGGCCTTGGCCGGCGGGTCGGATGGACCGCTCTGGCCAGCCTGGTCGGACCTACCGGCCCGGCGGGCCTTGCCTCCGCCCTTCGGGGATCCACCCTTGGGGGCGCCGCCGGTCGGCCCGCCGGCCTTCGGGTCCCCAGCCTTCTGGGCACCCCCGCGCGCGCCCGCGCGTGACCCGGCCGCACCCGTTCCACCCGGCCGGCGGGCGGCCCCGCCACCAGTCGTTCCGCTTCCACCCGCGGCCGCGAGCACCGGCTCCCCGCCGGCTCCGGCCGGCTTCTTCCGCAGCGCCATAGACGCGAGCCTACGGCCTCGAACGGGGTGCCTGGCGACTGCTCCGGTAACGAAGGTCAGGAACGGGCGGCGGCCGCCGCCCGTGAGCGCACCGGCGAGACCCGTGGCGCCGAGATCCGGGGGACGGGGAACGTGGCCCGGGCCGGCGGCGGCGCGGGCGGCGGGGCGGGGGAGGGTTCGAGTGCGGACACGGAGATCTGGTCGACCCAGCGGTAGCCGGTGGTGACGTGCAGGTCGGTGGCGGCGCGCCAGGCGTTGTGGCGCGCGGTGCGCTGCCCGCCATGGGGCAGGACGAGAAGAGTCAGTTCCTCGAGTGCACTGAGGAGTGAGCGGAACACGGTGTCGACGACCTCCCGACGCGGTCGTGGCGCCCGAGGCGGGAGGAGCTCCCGCCGGAACAGCACCGAGTGTGAAGGGCGCAGATGTCGCCGCGATGTCCGCAAGGTGGCGACGACCCCCGCGCCACGGCGAATCTCGTGACCGCCGTGTGACGCAGAGCCGAGCCTAGTCGCCCGCGGTAGTCGCCACCAGTCGAGTCATCACCTGGCGTGAGAGTCGTCGGACACACTTTCGGGCAGATCAGCCACTACGGTGGCAGTGTTACTACGTACGGTGACTGCCTGGCGGTACAGGCGTCCGGCGCGGTACGACGACCGGACGAGCGGACCGGACAGCACACCGGCGAAGCCGATGCCGGTGGCGCGCCGCTCCCACTCCACGAACTCCTCGGGTCGCACCCAGCGCTCCACCGGGTGATGACGGGGGGTCGGCCGCAGGTACTGCGTGACGGTGAGCAGGTCGCAGCCGGCCTCGTGCAGCGCGGTCATAGCCTCGGAGACCTCGTCGTCGGTCTCGCCGAGCCCGAGGATCAGGTTCGACTTGGTCACCAGGCCGGCCGCCCTGGCCTGGGTCAGGACGTCCAGCGAGCGCTCGTAGCGGAACCCCGGCCGGATCCGGCGGAAGATCCGCGGAACCGTCTCCACGTTGTGCGCGAGCACCTCCGGCTCGGCGGCGAAGACCTCGCCGAGCTGCTCGGGACGGCCGCCGAAGTCCGGGATCAGCACCTCGACCCCGGTGCCCGGCGACCCGGCGTGGATCTGCCGGACGGTCTCGGCGTACAGCCACGCCCCGCCGTCGGGCAGGTCGTCGCGGGCGACACCGGTCACCGTGGCGTAGCGCAGGCCCATGGTCGAGACCGACTCGGCCACCCGGCGCGGCTCGTCGACGTCCAGCGGGGTCGGGCGGCCGGTGTCGATCTGGCAGAAGTCGCAGCGGCGGGTGCAGACGTCCCCGCCGATCAGGAAGGTGGCCTCGCGGTCCTCCCAGCACTCGTAGATGTTCGGGCAGCCGGCCTCCTCGCACACCGTGTGCAGGCCGGCCCCGCGGACCAGGTTGCGCACGTCGGTGTACTCGGGGCCGGTGCGCATCCGGGTGCGGATCCATGGTGGCTTGCGCTCGATCGGCGTCTGCGCGTTGCGCGCCTCCAGCCGCAGCAGCGGCCGGCCTTCGGGAGCGACCGCGGTCATCGGTGAACCTTCCCGCCGGCGAGCCCCGCGCCGATCAGATCCGTGTCGGACGTTCCCGCCGTGGCTGCCCTGCCCGCCGTGGCCGCGGTGCCCGCCGTGTCCGTGCCGGCCGCCTTGCCTGTGCTGTCCTCCGCGCCTGCCGGCCGGCGGCCGGCCTCGGCGGCCAGACCCGCGGCCAGGTAGTCGGCGAGCGTGGTGAGCATGTGCCGTTCGACCACCGGGCGGGCCTCGGCCACCGGCAGCGGACGCCCCAGCTCCCGGCTCAGGCTGGTCACGCCGGCGTCCGAGATCCCGCACGGGACGATCCGGCCGAACGCGGAGAGGGCGGGATCGCAGTTCAGCGCGAAACCGTGGTTGGTGACCTTCCAGCTCACCCGGACCCCGATGGCGGCGAGCTTGCGCAGGCCGTCGGACGTCCACACGCCCGTGCGCCCCTCGACCCGCCGGGTCTCGAGACCGAACTCGGCGCAGGCCGCCATCAGGCCGGCCTCCAGTGCCCGTACGTAGGCCACGACGTCCAGCGGCATCGGGAGCCGCACGATCGGGTAGCCGACCAGCTGCCCCGGGCCGTGCCAGGTGATGCCGCCGCCGCGGTCGACGTCGACGACCTCCGTCCCGTCGACCGGGCGGTCACCCGCGCCCGTCCGCCGGCCCGCCGTGTAGACGTCGGGGTGTTCCAGCAGGATCAGCGTGTCGGAGCCGCGTCCGTGGCGGCGGTCATCGGCCAGGGTCCGCTGCATCTCCCAGGCCTCGCGATAGGGAACGACACCCAACCGGAGGACATCCACGTCCCGAGCGTACGCCCGCGGGCCGGGACAGCAGGGCCACATGGGGACCCGGCGGGAGCTGTCGGGAGCCGGATCGCCGCGGCTACGGCGCCTGGTCCGCCGCGGTCCGCGGATCGGGGAGGAGCCTGGTCGGGACCCGGGTCTCGACGGCCGTCCCGGCCGGGCCCGGCTTGACCCGCCAGGCGTGGGCGTCCGGCCGGTCCGCCACCGCCTCGACGAGCTCGGTGCCGCGGAAGTGCAGGCCGGCGCCGTCGTCGGTCGCCCACCCGGCGGGCAGCGTCCCCTCGGCGACGAGGCGCTGGTAGAGCGGCCGGCGCGCGGGCTCGGAGTCGTAGTGCGGGGTGTTGCTGTGCGGCAACAGGCCCAGCCCGTTCGTCACCGGGCGCAGGTCGGGGCCGAACGAGTCGGTGGTGCCGCCGGTGTGCCAGCACAGCGAGCCGGCGGAGACCCCGCCCAGCACGACCCCGGCCTCCCACACCTCGCGCATGATCCGGTCCAGGCCGTGCGCCCGCCACACGGCCAGCAGGTTGGCCACGCTGCCGCCGCCGACCCAGACGACGTCCTGCGCGAGCAGGTGGGCCCGGACGTCGGCGACGTTGGGCATCGGGAACAGCGCGAGGTGGGAGACCACGACGTCCGGCCGGTCCCGGCTCAGCGCCGCGTACCCGCGGGCGTAGGCGGCCTGGTCGTCGCCCAGGGCGGTCTGCAACAGGCACAGCCTGGGACGTTCGGAGGGGGCCGCGAGCTCGATCGCGTGATCCAGCAGTGGTCCGACCCGGGCGCCCCACCGCCCGTCGGGCCGGAAGCCGCCGCTCGTCGCGAGGATCTGCACAGATGACTCCTGGTTGACCGGCCCCGGGGCGTCCCGGGGCGCCCGTCCGCGCCCGGCGGCGCGTCGCCGCCGCTCGAGAGGAAGTTATCCACAGCAGGGGAAAGAGTCCTGCAGAGGTGGTCGGATCCGCCTAGCGTCGACGTTCGTGACCTTCACCGACGATTCCGGCGATCGGCTGGGGCGGCACGGCGGCGAGCCCGTCGTGCCGGGAATCCTCCTGCACGGCCGCCGATACGACGCCGGCGCCGGCGAGGTCTGGGCCGGCCGGATCGAGCGGCTCGGCATGGACGTGACCATCCGCTACGTTCGGTTACCGGCCGACTCGCTGCTGCGCGCCGAGGCCTTCGACGAGGCCCAGCTGCTGCTCGGCATCCGCCATCCGCATCTGGCCTCCGTGGTGGACGTGATCCGCACACCCGACGGCCTGGCCGTGGTCACCGAGCCGGTGCACGAGGCGGTCAGCCTGTCCCGGCTGCTCGGCGCGCGGGGTCGACTCGACCCGGGTGAGGTCGTCACCATCGGCCTACCCGCGGCGCAGGCGCTGGCCGAGGTGCACGCGGCCGGTCTGCACCACGGCGGGCTGACCGCCCTGGACATTCTCCTCGAGCCGAACGGGCGGCCGGTTCTCACCGGCGCCGGCATCGCGGCCCTCACCGACCCGGGCGTGTCCGCCTCGGAGGACGTGCACGACCTCGCCGACCTCCTGCTCGGCGCGATGCGCCAGGCGACGGGGCCCGACGCCGCCGCGGTCGCCGTGGCGGTCGCGATGGCCCTGGTGGACGACCCGCGCCGCCGGCCCTCGGCCGCCGAGCTCGCGGCCGGGCTGGCCCGCAGCGCCACGCCGCTTCCCGTCCGGATGACGGACGTGCCACCCGAGGCAGCAGGGGTTGTCGAGGTCGACCCGGAGCCCGGCCGGCCCGCGGACGGCGGGAACGCCGCCCCGGTCGACCAGGGCGACCTGCCGGATCCCGACGAGAGTCTCCGGGACGAGGCCGGCGACAGCGGCAACCCGGACCCGTGGTCGGCAGCCGAGGACGTGGCGTGGCCGGGCGACCCGGCCACCGGCGACCGGGGCTTCGAGGGCGACCCGGGCTCCTCGGCCGGCCCATCGGAAACCCCGCGGCCCGCCGGTCGGGATGATCCCTACGGTCTGTACCTCGCGGCCGGTCAGGTGATCCCGGACGAGGACGACGAGCCACCGCCGCCCGGCGCGGGCGGCCCGGCGCCCGGGGAGGCCGACGCCGAGGGCGTCCGGCCGCCGCATGACGGGCGGACCGCACCGGCCGAACCAGCCGACCTGGTGGGCTCGCTGCGACCGGTGAACCACGACCGGGCCGGCACCCGCCGCCGCGCCGGCCGGGCCGCGGCGCCCGCCCGCGCCCGGGGCACCACCCCCTCCCCGGCACCGCGCGCGGCCAGAGCACGCCGGGCAGCGGGGGAGCGGGCCGGCGGCCGGCGGCGGCACCCCGTGTTGTTCCCGGTGCTCGCGGGCGTCGGTCTGGTGATCGTCGCCATCGCCGCGCTCCTGCTGGCCCATGACTCCGGGTCGGACGCCACCCGTCAGCCCGTGCCCACCGGGAGCACCGCCCGCGCGGACCCGACCGCGAGCCCCGTCAACGGGCAGACCCCGGAACAGGTGTGGCGAGCCGTGCTCGACGAGCTCAACACCGCCCGCAGCAAGGCCTTCGAGCGGGCGGACGAGACCGCCCTCGACCTCGCGGACGCGCCCGGCAGCGCCGTCCTGGAGTCGGACCGGACATCGATCCGGGAAATGGTCCTGCGACGCGGGCGCTCCACGCCGGTGCGGATCGAGATCGTCGACGTCGTGGTTCGTGAGGAGGAAGCCGACCGGGTGGTCCTACGGGTCACCGAGATCGTGGGGGCCTACGACTTCGTCGGCGAGGCGGGCGATGTGCTGGCCCAACAGCCGGCCAGCCCGCCGGAGACGAAGGATCTCACCCTGTGGCGGACCGAGGCGGGCTGGCGGCAGGCCGAGAGCGTCAAGACGGCCCCCAGCTGAGCGAGCGGCCGGACCCGGCGGCCCGGTTCAGGCGTCGCGGTGGACGGCGTCGGCCAGTGCCGTGGCGAGGTCGGAGTGGTTGAACCGGAACCCGGCGTCGACCAGCGTGGCCGGCGCGAGTCGCTGGGAGGCGAGTGGTCCCTCGTCGGCGAACTCGCCCAGGGCCAGGCGTAGTGCGAAGCGCGGTACCTGGGCGAAGGCTGGGCGCCGTAGCGTCCGCGCCAGCGCCGACGTGAACTCCGCGTTCGTCACCGGGGTGGGCGCCACCAGGTTGACCGGCCCACGTACTCCGTCGGCCTCGAGGAGGAAGCACAGCGCGTCGACGGTGTCGGCCAGGCTGATCCAGCTCAGCCACTGGCGCCCCGAGCCCAGCCGGCCGCCGGCTCCGCGCCGGAAGATCGGGAGCAGCCGTTGGAGGGTCCCACCGCGCCCGGAGAGGACGACGCCGGTGCGCACCCGGACGACCCGGATGCCGGCCTCCTGCGCCGCTGTGGTCGCGTTCTCCCAGTCACGGGCGAGCTCGGCGAGGAAGCCGGTGCCGGGCGGGGCCGTCTCGTCCAGCGCGGCGTCGGCCGAGCCGGCGTTCGTGCCGTACCAGCCGATGGCGCTGCCGGAGAGCAGGACCCGCGGGCGCGGGTCGAGGCCGGCGAGGGCCTCGGCGAGCAGGAGGGTGCCGTCGATGCGGCTGGTCCGAAGGGTCTGCTTGTAGGCGGCGGTCCACCGGTGGTCGCCGATGCCGGCGCCGGCCAGGTTCACGACGCCGTCCACACCGGCCAGGGCGGCGGCGTCCAGCGTGCCGGCCGCCGGGTCCCAGTGGATCTCGGACGGGTCGCGCGGCGGGCGCCGGACGAGGGTGACGACCTCGTGGCCGTCCCCGCGCAGCGCGGGCAGCAACGCCGAACCGATCAGCCCGGACGAGCCGGTGACGGCGACCTTCATGCGTCCGGGACCCCCATCCGACCCTCCTGGACCTGGAGTCCGTGGCACGGCGACCCCGGGGCCCGGACGTCACCCTAGCCGGCCGCGGCCACCTGCGCCGCCGGACCGCGCCGGCCGCCGGACCGGGCAGGCGGGTCGGCCGGGTCGGCCGGGTCGGCCGGGTTTCGGGCGCCGGCGCGGCATGTTCTCCCGCACCAGGCCCGGCGTGTCTCCCCGCGAACGACAGCGGCGGCCGGGCGGGTCCGTGGACCCACCCGGCCGCCGCCGGCCCTGCCTGCCTGCTGGTGCCTACAGCGCCGAACTCGTGGCTACAGCCCGAGCTCGGCCTCGAAGGCGCCTTCCTCGAGACGGCTGGCGATCGCGGTGAGGAACCGGGCCGCGTCGGCGCCATCCACGATCCGGTGGTCGTAGGTGAGGGCCAGGTAGACCTTCGACCGGATGGCGATCACCTCGCCGAGCTCGGGATCGGTGACGACGGCCGGGCGCTTCACGACCGACCCGGTGCCCAGGATCGCCACCTGCGGCTGGTTGATGATCGGGGTGTCGAACAGGGCGCCGCGGCTGCCGGTGTTGGTCAGCGTGAAGGTGCCGCCGCCCAGGTCGTCCGGGGACACCTGGTTGGCGCGGGTCCGCGCGGCCAGCTCGTCGATCTTGCGGGCCATCCCGCTGAGGTTCAGGTCGCTGGCGTTGTGGATCACCGGGACGACCAGGCCACGGTCGGTGTCGACGGCGATGCCGAGGTTCTCCGAGTCGTGGTAGGTGACCGTGCCCGCCTCCAGGTCGATGCTGGAGTTGATGCCCGGGTGCTCGCGCAGTGCCTCGCACGCGGCCACCGCGAAGAACGGCAGGAACGACAGCTTCACGCCCTCGCGGGCCTGGAAGTTCGCCTTGGCCCGCTCGCGCAGCTTCGCGATCCGCGTGACGTCAGCCTCCACGACGGTGGTGAGCTGCGCGCTGACCTGCAGCGACTCGACCATCCGACGGGCGACCAGCGAGCGCAGCCGGGTCAGCTTCTCGGTGCGGCCACGGGGCGCGGTGGACGCGGTCGGCGCGGCGGCGGGAGCCGGCCGGGCGGCCGCGGGCGCCACGGGCGCCGCGGGGGCCTGCGCCGGGGCGGGAGCGGCCGGCACAGCCGGAGCGGCGGGGGCGCTGGGAGCCACGGCCGGCGCGGAGCCGCGGGACTTCGCCGCGTCCTGGATGTCCTGCTTGGTGATGCGTCCACCCGGGCCGCTGCCGGTGACCGAGCCGAGGTCGACGCCCAGCTCCGCGGCCATCTTGCGGACCAGCGGCGTCACGTACCGGCCGAGACCGTCGGCGGCGGCGTCCGGGGCGGCGACCGGGGCCTGCGCGGGCACCGGCG